>JAOUFZ010000151.1 GCA_029857995.1 Dehalococcoidia bacterium | reverse complement strand
GTGGTGGTCAGCGCCATATTCTCCAGCACCGTCATGAAGGGCACTGATGCCATACTCAACGGATTCTCAGGGATAAAAGCAACACCGTTTTTCCGCATGGTCTGGATGGAGTGATTGGTGAGGTCGTTGCCACACAGAAACTTCTGGCCTTTTGTGCACAATTCCATGCCGAGTACAACGTCACACAGTTCTTTCTGGCCATTGCCTGAAACCCCGGCCACGCCCACAATTTCACCGGGATAGATCTTCAGGTTAATCCCTTTCAGGCTGGTACCGATGCCCTCGCCGTGTGTTTCCACACCCCGCAACTCCAACAGAGGTTCCAACGCTTTGTCCGCACCATCTCTGGGGTTGATCTTTAACTCTGCCAGCGCTTTCCCGAACATTAAGGCTACCAGCTTGTCTTCGCTGGCTTCCGCTCGTAGCATAGTTCCGACAACGCGGCCGCTGCGCATCACTGAAATACGGTCTGCGCATTCGAACACATCTTTCATTTTATGGGTAATCAGGATAATGGCGTAGCCATCTTTGCGCAGATTATCCAACACGCCGAACAAAGTCTCCACCTCGTGCGGAGCAAGCACGCGCGTCGGCTCATCGAGAATCAGCAGGCGCGCATCGGAAAGCAGCAGTTTCAGAATTTCGACCTTTTGCTGTTCGCCAATGGAAATCTGCGACACCAAAGCGTGCGGATCAACTTTCAGATTGTAGCGTTCCGAGATTTCAATGATGCGCCGGTCAATCTCTTTCCGGTTCAACACCGCCTTCAGGTCTGGCAGAAACAGGGCGATGTTTTCTGCTACGCTAAAGACCGGGATCAGTTGGAGTTCCTGGAACACCATGCCAATGCGCACGTTTCGAGCGTCGTGCGGCGATGGGATGGAGATAGGCACTCCGTTAAGCAGAATTTGGCCTGCATCGGCGTGGTAAAAGCCGTACAGAATTTTCATTAAGACGCTTTTACCTGCGCCGTTCTCCCCCAATAACGCATGCACCTCTCCACCATAGATATCGAGGTCCACGCGATCATTGGCAATCACACCGGGGAATGATTTGGTAATTCCGCGCAGAGCGATCAAGGGTCCCTGGGCACTTTGTGAACCATTTGATTTGGACATCGGCTCCATTCCAACACAAGTAAATGTTCCGGGGGTGAAACCACCTCA
This sequence comes from Dehalococcoidia bacterium, assembly GCA_029857995.1. Lineage (GTDB taxonomy): Bacteria > Chloroflexota > Dehalococcoidia > GIF9 > AB-539-J10 > RBG-13-51-36. The sequence continues at coordinate 2,816 of JAOUFZ010000151.1, read as the reverse complement.
ATTTTACCCCACTAAATCTTAATAGGTCAACTAATTGTATAAACACTGTTGGTAGGAAGAGCGCCGCAACTAGAATCCAATGATTTTTGCTGGACACCGATGACGTGATTTATCGCTTACTGCCTCACAGTACTTCGCCCAATTGGCAGCAACATAACGAATTGTTGAGTCAGGACATAGTACTAAGAGGACTCTTAGTTTGGTTTTAGGGTTCGCACTTTTAGAAGCCTGCTTCTTTTCTCAGGATTCTAGCCTTGTCCGTCCTCTCCCAAGGGAGGTCGAGGTCTTCCCTGCCAAAATGGCCGTAGGTAGCAGTTTGGCGGTAAATGGGACGGCGCAGGTCCAGAGTCCTTATAATAGCTTCAGGGCGAAAGTCGAAATGCTTATTTATGAGATTTAGTATGATTTCATCGGGGACTTTTCCCGTGCTGAAGGTCTCTATGGACAATGACAGGGGGTGAGCCTTCCCGATAGTATAGGCAACCTGAAGCTCGAAGTAATCGGCGAGTCCGGCGGCTACTATATTCTTGGCGACATATCTGGCCATATACGTGGCGGTGCGGTCCACCTTAGTAGGATCTTTGCCTGAAAAGCAGCCCCCACCATGTCCGCAGGCACTGCCATAAGTATCGGCAATGATTTTGCGCCCGGTAAAACCAGTATCGCTCACAGGACCACCAACGACGAACTTGCCAGCACTGTTAACGTAGCATTCAGTCTTCTTATCCAGCAGCTTGGCAGGAATGGTCTTCTTGATCACCTGCTCTATAAGGTCGTGCTCAATGACATCGCGTTTCACCCTGGGGTTGTGATGGGCAGCCAGGACAACAGAGACCACTCTCTTGGGTATTCCATGACTATACTCTATGGTTACTTGAGATTTGCCATCAGGTCTTAGATAAGGTATGGTCTTGTCCTTTCTCACCTGAGCCAGTCTCCGGCATAGCTTGTGTGCCAATACAATAGGCAAGGGCATGAGCTCGGGAGTCTCTTTACAGGCAAAGCCAACCATCATTCCCTGGTCACCCGCACCAGTTCTATCCAAAACCTCGTCGGTTGCCACTTCTGTTCGTGCTTCCCAAGATCGGCCGACCCCGGCAGCGATGTCCCTTGACTGTTCTTTGATGGATGTGATGACCCCACAAGTCCGGTAATTGAAGCCATACTCAGGTTTGGTGTAGCCTACCTCTTTGATCACCTGGCGCACAATTTCAGGAATTTCCACATAGCAATCACAGGTAATCTCACCGAGGACTATGACCATGCCCATAGCTACCGAGACCTCGCAGGCTACCCGGGCGAAGGGGTCTTGTTTCAGCATGGCATCCAGGATGGCGTCTGAAATCTGGTCGCACAGCTTATCAGGATGTCCCTCGGTGACCGACTCCGCAGTGGCTAAATAGGAATCCAATTGATTGAAGCTATTCGGCATTTTTGCTCCTTTTTTATGTTCCTTCTTCCCAGCTTTCGAGGTATTTTTTCTGCTCCCTAGTCAAGGAATCAATGGTGATATTCATTGAGGCAAGCTTCAGCCTGCCTACTTTCTGGTCGATTTCCTCGGGCACAGGATAGACTGCAGGCTTAAGCTTTCCTTTCATCTTTGTGAGATATTCCAGACATAGAGCCTGGTTGGCAAAGCTCATGTCCATAACGCTGGCCGGGTGTCCCTCGGCGGCAGCTAGATTGATTAGCCTGCCCTCGCCTAGCAAATAAATACGCCGCCCATCGCCTAAAGTGTATTCATCAACGGAAGAACGTATTCGTTTCTTCGATTTGGCCAGGCTTTCCAAAGCCGGAATGTTTATTTCCACGTTGAAGTGGCCGCTATTAGCCACAATAGCCCCATCCCTCATCCGGGAAATGTGTGCCTTATCAATAACGTTCATATCGCCCGTGGCGGTGATGAAGACATCTGCTATCTCACACGCCTTGAGCAAAGGCATGACCTGATAGCCATCCATGGCCGCTTCCAGGGCTGGGATAGGCTGCACCTCGGTGACGATAACCTGCGCACCAAGCCCTTGCGCTCGCTTGGCTATTCCTTTGCCACACCAGCCGTAGCCACAAACAACGACCTTTCGCCCCGCCCAGAGTATGTTGGTAGCCCTGGTGATGCCATCAATCGTGCTTTGCCCCGTCCCATACCTGTTGTCAAAGAAATGTTTGGTTTGAGCATCATTCACGGCGATAATAGGATAAATCAACTTACCGGCCTTGGCCATGTTCCTCAGCCTGATGACTCCCGTAGTCGTTTCCTCTGTGCCACCAATTACCTTAGCAGCCAGTTTCATATGGTCTTTATGAAGGGTAGAAACCAGGTCCGCCCCATCATCCATGGTAATGTGTGGCTTATGTTTCAGGGCGGTGATGATATGTTTGTAGTAAGTTTCATTATCCTCTCCCTTTATGGCATTGACAGGGATGCCGTAGTCCACCAGGGCAGCAGCTACATCATCCTGGGTACTTAAAGGATTGGAGGCGCACAGAACCACTTCAGCACCACCTTCTTTTAGAGCCAGAGCCAAATTGGCCGTCTCTGTAGTGATGTGCAGGCAAGCAGAAATACGCACCCCCGCCAGGGGCCTTTCTTTTCCGAATCGTTTCTTTATCAGCCTGACGACTGGCATTTCCTTACCAGCCCAATCAATGCGCAGTATGCCCTCTCGGGCCAGGGAGAGGTCTTTGACATCATAATTCTTCATCTTTTTAACTCCGTGCAAATGACATTAATTTGAATTGCTCGGCAACCCAATCGGGTATATCCAATGTGCCCATTAGAAGCGGTTTCTGATGGCAGTCGCTGCCGCCGGTTATAA
>JAOUFZ010000013.1 GCA_029857995.1 Dehalococcoidia bacterium | reverse complement strand
CGATGACGATGTTTCTCAGGCTCTGGGCACAGAAGTCCATGATCCAGCCCATCTCCACTCTGGTGGGGTCAACATTCAGTCGGCGGAGCTTCCGCTTTGACAGTTCCTCATCGCTGTAGTTACGTTCGTGCTGCATCCTGGCAGTAAGCGCCACCATAGCCAGGTTGTGGGCATTCATTATGTCGTTAATGTCGCCGGTAAGACCCATAGAAAATTCGGTCATGGGAATAAGCAGTGCATTGCCACCGCCGGCAGCGGTTCCCTTGATATTCATGGTGGGGCCGCCGGAGGGCTGGCGTATACACCCGCCTACGTTCTTTTTTCGCTTGCCTAGACCTTCCAGGATGCCCATCAGGGTGGTTGTTTTGCCCTCGCCCAGTGGTGTGGGAGTTATAGCAGTTACCTCAATATACTTGCCATCCGGCTTTTTCTTGAGGCGCTCGATGATCTTCATGAAATCGAGCCTGCATAGTTTGCCAAAAGGAATAATCTCATCCTTCTGCAGGTTCAGTCTTTCCCGCCACTCATCGGGCGTGGGCATGTTTTCTTCGGCAGCTTCGGATATCTGCCAGTCCTTCATTTTTGTCGCATCGTAAGCCATTGATGTTCTCCTTTCTTATCTCCTTTCTATAATATTATTTTCTCATACGCTCAGCTCTGCGCTCAGCTGCTACTACAGTGTTGACCAGAAGCATGGTAACAGTCATGGGCCCAAGCCCACCGGGGACAGGAGTAATCGCCTCAGCCTTCTCCTTTACAGGTTCGAAATCTATGTCCCCCACAGTCCTTTTGCCTGTTTTGCTTGCTGGGTCATCAATCCAATTAGAACCGAAGTCTATGGCGATCACGCCCTGCTTCACCATGTCGGCAATGAGAAACTTCGGCTTATTTACGGAAACCACCACCACATCAGCTCGACGAGTATACGAAGATAGATTCGGCGTGGAGGGCTGGCAGAGAGTCACATTAGCCCCTACTTTCTCTTGAGCCAATATCGAGGCCAAAGGTTTCCCCACAAGACTATCCACATTCACAATCACAACTTCCTTGTCTTTGAGATCGCTATATCGATACCGAACCAGCATCTCCCAGATACCAGTCGGCGTTGCCGGAAGAAATGATTCTTGCCCCATCCAGGCCTTGCCCACATTCACGGGGTGAAATCCGTCCACGTCTTTCTCGGGAAGAACAGCATTCAATGCTTTGTTTTCATCTAGATGCCCGGGAAGGGGAAGCTGAATAAAAATGCCGTGGATCATGGGGTCCTCATTGAGGTGTTCAATTTCCTTGAGCAAATCCTCTTGTTTGGTATTCTGGGGCAATCTCACCATCCTTGAACTGATGCCCAGCTCCTCGCTTGCCTTCTCTTTAAGCCCGATATAAGACGCCGAGCCCGGGTCTTCGCCAACAAGGATGCCGGCAATCCCGGGGGTTATTCCCTTCTCCTTAAGCTTGGCTACCCTTCCTTTCAGCTCCTCCCTTATTTCCGCCGATAATTTCTTCCCATCAAGTATAGTACCTGGCATATCATCACCTCGCAAAAGGCTTTTGGGCTCACGGACCAGACATCTTCTCAGCGGCTTTTACGGTATTAGCCACCAGCAGTGCTGAAGTCACCGGACCAGTGCCACCGGGGACAGGAGTTATCGCCCCTGCCTTCTCCTTCACTGCCTCGAAGTCCACATCTCCCGCCAGCCTGAATTTTCCTGGATTTGCTGGGTCCTCTATCTGGTTCACTCCTACATCCACCACTATCGCCCCCATTTTCACCATATCCGCGGTAATAGCCTTAGCTTTCCCCATAGCTGCCACCAGAATATCTGCTTGCCTGGCAATAGAGGCAAGATCCTTGGTTCCAGTGTGGCAGACAGTTACAGTGGCATTAGCACCCTTCTGCTTTTGGACCAGAATACCCATCAACGGCTTGCCTACTATGTTGCTCCGGCCACAGATAACCACATGTTTGCCCTCGGGGCTATGTCCACTGCGAACCAGCAGTTCCTGAACCCCATAGGGAGTTGAGGGGAAGAATGTCTCCTCACCCAGCAGCAATTTGCCGGCGTTTACCGGGTTGGTGCCGTCAACATCCTTGTCAGGAGAGATGGCGCTCTCCGCCCTAAGCGTATTAAGATGCTTGGGCAAGGGCAGCTGAAGGATAATGCCGTGGCATTTGGGGTCCTTATTGAGCTCTCCAATTGTTCTCTCTAGTTCCTCCTGAGGGGCGTTTGCCGGGAGTTTAACCGTATCGGTTAGTATTCCCACGGCTTCGCAGCCCTTGGCAATGCCACGAAGATAAGACAAGGCAGCAGGGTCTTCCCCAACCAGAATGGCCACAAGCTTCGGAGTCACCCCTTTTCCCTTCAATTTCTCTACCCTTTGCTTTAACTCCCCACGAATGTCGTCCGCGATTTTCCTTCCGTCTATTATCTCTGCTGGCATTTCAACCTCCTTTCTTTATCCTTTACTCATCGGTTCACCGATAAGGTCCGGCTTAACAGCACCAAGGCGTGCTGCGATATCCTGCACTATACTGATGACCGCTGGACTGGAATTGCTGAGAGGGACATTGCCTAGGCCAGCCTCTATTATACTCTGATCGTAGGGAATAAAACCCAGAAATTCAAAATCCGACATGGCGGAAATAAGAAAATTTCTGTCCTGTTCACCGCGAATTTTGTTAGCGACTACGGCGATGTTCTTCACCCCTATGTCCTTTGCCAGTTCTCTTATTCTGCGGGCTGTTTCAATACTTCCTTTACCCGGCTCCACTACAATGATCATCTTGTCCACAGCTCTCGCTGTCGCCCGTCCCAAGTGCTCGACACCGGCCTCCATATCTATTATAACTAGTTCATTTCGGCGCAAGAGTATGTGGGCAATCAAAGCTTCCAGCAAGGCGTTTTCGGGGCAATAACAACCGCTACCACCCTTCTTTAACCGCCCCATCACCATTAGTTTGATCCCATTATGCTCCACCCAATACTTCTCCGGTATATCATCAACCCTGGGATTTAATTTGAAGTAAGATGCTGCCTGGCCAGGACGCGCCCCTGTCCTTTCTTCAATCAGGTCTGCCATCTCAGATATAGGGGTTATCTTCTCGGGGTGAGGAAAACTGAGGGCAATTGCCAGAGTAGCATTGGGGTCGGCATCTATGGCCAGAACAGAAAAACCAGACTGAGCAAAGACGCTAGAAAGGAGGGATGCTAACATTGTTTTGCCTACCCCTCCTTTACCACTAACGGCAAGTTTCATTTCCAAACCCCGAATTATATACCCCGCCATCAAGAGAAATCAAGTCAGCAACGACTGCTATTCTACATCAAACTAGTGACCAGCAACAGCAACCCGGCAGGCAAGGGTGACCAGACTATATCGCACTGGGTCATGGTCGGTCTGCTTTCTCGCCTATGCCACGTACTGGCAGTTTGCCCGCAAAAAGAGAACGATGATAGAATCCAATGTCATGGCTGCACCAGCGGGCCTACCAGGGCCACCTGGGTGCCACGTGTGCTTTAAAGGGAGGCGATATGTCGTACGAATATGAAATAAATGAACTGGCCAAGGAAGAATCCTGGCGAATGTTTCGAATAATCGGCGAATTTGTAGAGGGCTTTGATAATCTCTCCGGTATTGAGCCGGCAGTGACCATATATGGTTCCTCCAGACTGAAAGCGGATAAAAAACTATATACGGAGACGGAAGAAATAGCCTATCGGCTGGGACAGTTGGGCTTCTCAATTGTGACAGGGGGGGGGCCAGGCGTCATGGAGGCTGCCAACAAAGGTGCCCGAAGGGCTGGCGTGACATCGGTCGGGCTGAATATCTCTCTTCCTGAAGAACAGATCTGTAATGCCTACGCCACAAAGTCGATAACGTTCAATCACTTTTTCACTCGCAAAGTCATGCTGGTGAAATATGCTGTGGCCTTTGTCATAATGCCGGGTGGCCTGGGCACGCTTGACGAGGTGACAGAGGTGCTAACCTTGATGCAGACCCACAAGATAAAGCCATTCCCTGTAATACTGTTCAACGGCGAATTCTGGAAGGGATTTCTGGATTGGCTGCGGGGCGCTGTCTTATCCGGGAAGTATATCTCTAAGAAAGATTTCGACCTAGTGAGAGTCTTGGATCGTTCCGATGAGGTGGTTGAGGCTATACAGAGATGGTATGTCGGGCATGAGGTTATTGGCAGGAAGGCCCTGCCCAGGTGAGTGTCAGTCTCCCTTTCGGCCTTCCCTGTCTGGCATGATGTTGAGGGAGATATGCAATCCGGCCTTCGTTTCTACACTTGATATGTCTGATTGTCTCTGGAGGCCTCAATGGCCCTCTTTGTTAGCTTGACACGGGGTAATTCAAGGTGCTAGAATCCCCTTTTCTGTACGGAGGTGAGGAGATTTACGCTGTTATTGAAATAGGTGGCAAACAGTACAAGGTAGCCCCTAAGCAGACGATAGAAGTTGAGCGCCTGGATTTCGCTGAAGGCGACACAGTCGAGCTCGATAAAGTGTTATTTATCGGAGGGGATGGGGATACCCTTGTGGGGAATCCGATTATCAATGGAGCTAAGGTTCTGGCTACTTGTCTAGGGGAAACTAAGGGAGAAAAGGTTATCGTGTTTAAATATAAGTCCAAAGTCCGTTACCGAAGGAAGAAAGGACATCGCCAGACTTATACTAGAATATTAGTGAATGAAATTATTAAAGGTTAGGGAGAATAGGCATGGCACATAAAAAGGGCGGTGGTAGCTCAAGTTATGGGCGGGATAGTGTAGCTAAGCGTCTGGGAGTAAAGAAGTACGGAGGAGAACAAGTTCGCGCTGGAGCTATCTTGGTTCGGCAACGCGGGACGCGTATACTGCCGGGAGACAATGTTGGACTGGGTAAGGATTATACCCTATTTGCCTTAATAGATGGCCATGTTAAATATGAGCCAGCAACCAGATACAAAAAGAAGGTGAGCGTTTACAAATGAAAGCTAAGATCCATCCTAAGTATCATGATAAGGCTAAGGTGACCTGTCTTTGTGGTAATACTTTCACCATTGGTTCGACTAAGCCAGAAATCAGGGTAGAGATATGCGGAAAATGCCACCCCTTTTATACGGGTGAACAAAGAATAGTAGACTCCCTGGGACGGGTGGAACGCTTCAAGAAACGATACAAGGTGAAGTAGAATACATTCGGTTTTCTATTTCCTGCTGTGACAGTATCTGTCTGACCGAGACAGTCCTCTCCCTTGAAGATTAGCTTGAGAAACTGGAAATTCACTCACCGCCACTTCCTTCAGGAGCTAGGCTTTACGTTTTCAGCCATTTCTATCATAATGCGCTTAGGGATTTTTCGTGATGAGAAATGAAGGCCTTCGTTTCAGGCGGCTAAGGAGATTGAAGTGAAAATGGCAAAGCCTTTCCATTACGGCGGCCAGGCGGTCATTGAAGGGGTGATGATACGGGGCAAGGAGGGCGTGGCCATATCTGTGCGTCAGCCCAATGGACAATTAAACATAGTGAAGCAGCCGCTGGCCAGCTTATACAAGGGGCGTCTCAAAGAGATGCCGCTAATAAGAGGAATCATCACTCTCGTAGAAACCCTGATTTTGGGCACGCAATCGTTACTTCACTCTGCACAGATCGCCGCAGCGGAGGAAGGAGAAGGGAAAATACCCACAGCGCTTCTATGGGGAACCGTAGCAATTAGCCTTGGTTTGGGAGTAGTCCTTTTCTTCATGGTTCCCCTCTTTGCCACCCGCTACCTCATCGACCCCCACATCGATTCTGCACTGTTGAGTAACATCTTCGAGGGCCTTATCCGAATTGGCATTTTCGTTGCTTACCTCAAATTGGTAGGGCTGGTGCCCGATATTAAGAGAGTCTTTGCTTACCACGGAGCCGAGCATAAGGTAGTGAATGCCTATGAGGCAGGCGTGCCTTTGAATGTGGAGGCGGTTAAGAATTACTCTACGGCCCATGCTCGCTGCGGCACTGCCTTTCTGTTCATCGTCTTAATCGTAGCCATCTTTGTCTTCGCCCTGGTTGGTCAGCCGACCCTATGGATACGCATACTGTCCCGGATAGCCCTCATCCCGGTTATCGCTGCTATCAGCTATGAAATCATGAAATTCGGGGCAAACCATGTCGACAACCCGATAGTCCGCATTCTCCTCGCCCCGGGGCTTCTGCTGCAATCTATAACCACCAGGGAGCCTGACGATAGTCAAATAGAGGCTGCTATATCGGCGCTAAACGAGGTCATTGAGATTGACCAGACTGCTGATTCTGGTAATGCAATATTGACAGAATAATACCGATTTGTTACTCTAGAAAATAGCCATTGACCCTTGAGGCAGTGAGCTAGAGAAGTTTGTAATTAAAGGTCCGCTTGGATCGGCGGTGACCGAGACGGACAACAGGAGTTGTTTGAAAAACCCTCTCGGTTATGCCGAGAGGGTTTTTTAGTTTATGGTTATGTATAGCGCTATAACGGATGTTTCAGGAATTAAGGTCGGGCATTATACCGATGAGAAGGCAGCGACCGGCTGTACGGTAGTGCTTTGTGAGCAAGGGGCTGTGGCTGGCGTCGATGTCAGCGGTTCATCGCCCGGGACCAGGGAAACGGACCTGCTGCGGCCGGGAAATCTAGTGGAAAAAGTTCAAGCTATCATTCTCAGTGGGGGCAGCGCCTTTGGCCTGGATGCTGCCACCGGGGTTGTGAGGTATTTGGAGGAGCAAGGATTTGGCTATGACACCAGCGCCGGGAAGGTACCTATCGTGCCAGCCGCCATTATTTTCGACCTGAATATAGGTGATTCTAAAATCAGGCCCGGAGCTAATGAGGGTTATCAAGCTTGCCTGGGTGCTACCAATGGCAAGGTGGCCGAGGGGTGTGTTGGCGCTGGCACCGGGGCAACAGTGGGCAAAATTCTCGGTCTGGAGAGAGCAGTCAAAAGTGGTTTGGGGACTGCCAGTCAAAAAATAGCCAGAGATGTTGTGGTAGCTGCCTTGGTAGTGGTGAACGCCGTTGGAGACGTGATTGAACCGGGAACGGGGAAAATTCTGGCTGGACCTCGCAAGCCCGGCGGGCGTGCATTCTTATCTACATCTCAGTTATGGAAACGTGAGTCTAGGGAAGCGGTTCCGCCTTTTAATACTGTAATCGGTGTAGTGGCTACCGATGCCAAGATTAGTAAAACGGAGGCCAACAAATTGGCTCACGTGGCACAGGTTGGTATTGCTCGCACCATTGACCCATGCCACACCATGTACGATGGAGATGCTTTATTCACACTTTCTATAGGAGAGAAACAAACTGACCTTAGTGCTCTGGGGGCAGCGGCTGCTGAGGTTGTTGCCGAAGCCATAGTGAGAGCAATTCAGAAGGCGAAAACTCTGGCTGGCGTGCCGGCAGCTAAGGATGTAAGCAAATGTTAAAGACAGGCTTCATTGGCGCCGGAACGACAGGCACTGCCCTAGCGGTAAGGCTTTCTCAAAAGGGATGGCCTGTGGTGGCTGTGTTTAGTCGGACTTTGTCGTCGGCACAGAAGCTAGCCAAGAGGGTGCCCAACTGCCAACCTTATCATACGGCTCAGGAACTGGCAGATGTTGCTGAAATGGTCTTCATCACCACTCCTGATGATGTTATAGCTCAGGTGTGTAGCGAAGTTCACTGGCATAGGGGACAGAGCGTCCTGCATTGCAGCGGCGCTCATTCCGTAGATATTCTGGAACCAGCAAAGAGACTCGGGGCGGCTGTTGGCTCTTTTCATCCTTTGCAGACTTTTGCCGATGTTGACCAAGCCATCGCAAACGTGCCTGGCTCCACCTTCGCTCTGGAAGCCGAAGAGCCACTATTATCAACGCTGAAGGAGTTAGCCCACCTCCTGAACGGCAACTGGGTGAAACTTGGGTCAGGGGACAAGGTGCTGTATCACGCAGCCGCTGTTTTCGCCTGTAATTACCTGGTGACCCTGGTTAAGTTGGCTCTGGACTTGTGGAAGGACTTCGGAGTGTCGTCAAAAGAGGCAACCAGGGCCTTGCTGCCCTTGCTCAGAGGGACGCTGAATAACATCGATAATATTGGCTTACCTGACTGCCTCACCGGTCCCGTGGCTCGGGGGGATTTAGGTACTATAAAGAGGCACTTAGACGCTCTTGAGTCACGCAGCCCTTCTTTGCTCACTACCTATAAGGAGCTAGGGCTTCAGACTATTCCTATTGCTTTAGCTAAGGCAAGGTCAATGAACAGAAGGCAGAAGAAATGAAAGGTTTGCTTTCTTTGGAGAGAGAGTAAACAAAGAAACCTTATGCTTGCGGAGGCAAAAAATGAGAACTATGCTGAAAAGTAAAATCCACCGGGCCCGGGTCACCCAGGTCGATTTAGACTACGAAGGCAGTATTACTATCGATCGGTCTCTCATGGAGGCCAGCGACATCTTGCCCTTCGAAAGGGTGGAAGTGCTAAACGTGAACAATGGGGCCAGGTTCAGCACTTACGCTATCGAAGGTCAGGCAAATTCGGGGATTATCGGTGTCAACGGTGCTGCCGCCAGACTGGTGGCCAAGGGCGATATAGTTATCATCCTCTCGTATTGCCAGGTTCCTGACGATGAGGCAGTCAATATGACCCCCAGCATAGTTCGTGTGGATCGTCGAAACAGAATCGTTGAGCCTTTGCCTGTGGTTCCTCTCACTGGATGGGAAATGGAAATAAAAGATCAAAATGTAAAATGCGGAAATACAGAGCAAAATTCAAAAAGCCTTACATTTTGAGTTGTCACTTTGATTTTTTATCTTTGACCTTTAATCTTTAGGAAAGGAAGGAAGCCATGCGGGTTACTATCACCGAGATAAAAGAAATGAAGCAAAAGAAGGAGAACATACCTATGCTCACCGCTTACGACTATGTGACGGCCAAAATGATTGAGGAAGCTGGTGTGCCTTTGATACTGGTCGGGGATAGCTTGGGGATGGTGATGTTGGGCTATGAGTCAACCATCCCGGTGACTATGGAGGAGATGATTCATCATACTAAAGCTGTAGTGAGAGGAGCTAGGAGGGCCTTAATAATAGGTGATATGCCGTTTATGACCTATCATATCGACATCTCCGACGCTTTGCATAATGCTGCAAGGTTTATTCAAGAAGGCGGGGCGCAAGCGGTGAAACTGGAGGGTGGCGAGGTCGTTGCGGACACAGTTAGACGCCTTGTTGGCTGTGGTATTCCAGTCATGGGGCATATTGGGCTTACACCTCAATCTATACATCAATTGGGAGGGTTCAAGGTGCGCGGTAAAGGACTCGAAGAGGCTAGGAAGCTGCTCAACGACGCCCGCATTCTGGAGGAGGCTGGGGCTTTTGCTATCGTTCTGGAATGCACTCCGGCACCTCTCTCCAAGTTGATTACTCAGAAGCTGGCTATCCCGACGATTGGTATCGGGGCTGGACCTGATTGTGACGGCCAAGTCCAGGTGATTAGCGATCTTCTCGGCCTTTATTCCGACTTTGTGCCCAAGCATGCCAAGCAATATGCCAGGTTGGCCGGAGAAATTAAGACTGCAGTCTCCAGTTATATATCGGAGGTCAAATCTCGTAGTTTCCCCACTGCGGAGCAAAGCTATACCATGGATGAAAGCCTCATTGATGTCATTGCGAGCGAAGCGAAGCAATCCAAATGCAAGTAGTAAAGACAGTTGTCGAGATAAGGGGATTAAGGCAGAAGCTCAAGGGCACAGTGGGCTTCGTTCCCACTATGGGCTATCTTCACGAAGGCCATCTGGCTTTAGTCAAGCAGGCCAAGCAGGAGGACTCCGCCGTTATTGTTAGTATTTATGTTAACCCCACTCAATTCGGCCCCAGGGAAGATTTTGCCGCTTACCCCCGAGACCTCGATCGGGACATCGAGCTGTTGCGGAAAGAGGGAACGGATATCGTCTTTGTCCCGCTTGATGATGAAATATACCCCCGCGAATTTAGCAGTTGGGTGGATGTAGAGAAGGTAACTGAGCGACTAGAGGGAGCATCTCGTCCGGAGCATTTCAGGGGCGTAGCCACCGTAGTCGCCAAGCTATTCAATATTGTCCAGCCAACCAGGGCTTACTTCGGGCAGAAAGATGCCCAACAGGTAGTGGTCATCAAGAGAATGGTGGCTGACCTTAATATGAACCTGGAAGTTGCAGTTGTGCCCACGGTCAGGGAGAGCGATGGTCTGGCCATGAGCAGTCGCAATATTCACCTTAGCCCCAAGGAGCGTCAAGCCGCCATAATATTGTTCAAGGCTCTTACACTGGCGCAGCGATTATGGCGGAGTGGGGAAAAGGACGCTGAAAAGATCCGCCGGCAAATGACGGCACTTATCCGGAAAGAACCCCTGGCCCAGATTGACTATGTCAGCATTGCCGATGCCCAAACGCTGGAAGAGTTGAATTCTCTCGACCGCCCGGCAGTGGCTTCCTTAGCCGTCAGGATAGGCAAAACAAGATTGATAGACGATATGCCTCTGGCATAAGTGCCTCCTGTGTTATTGTGAGGCTCTTCATGTCGGTTGCCACAAGGTTCTTGTTCTTGGCATGTTTTGAGTGAACGATGATTTACGCAATGTGCAGCTGCATGGATTGGGGATAGTTATTATTGAGTCATGTTGGCTTGTCGTAAGTGGCAAAAGCTTCTATAATAGCATCTTATCCAAACGGGCAAAGTTGTCATGAGATAGTCAAGGAGGCTGAATATGACGCCAAATGCCAAAACGGACAACCTGGTTTTGAGATTATGGTTCATAATGCACCGAACCCGCGACGTGCTCAGGAGCTGTGAGGACAAAGTATTTGGCAAGTATGGGCTTACTGCAGAGCAGTACGGAGTGCTCGCTGTTATGAAAGTACTCGGTGGTTCCGTGAGGGTAACTGACCTGGCCCGAGGGCTAGGACGCAGCGCGAACAGCGTCAGTATGATAGTCGACCGCATGGTCAAGGCTGGCTTGCTGAGGAGGGAAAGAGACAGACGTGACCGCAGGACAGTACGTGTGAGTGTCACCAACAAGGGGGAGGTTGCCTTTAGACCGGCAACTGTGGCAGGGCTGGAGTTGATTCGGGAAATCACGTCACCGCTGTCATATGAGGACAAGCGTACCTTTGTCAGTCTGCACGAAGTGGTAAAGCACAAGGCACTTCAGTATGTGAACCCCGAAGCGGACATAGAAGAAATGGGAAGAAATGATATCACGAACCGGCCCGATTTAGTGAAGCGGCTGCGTCAATACCTTTCAACCTCCACTGGGGAGGGTTGAGAGACCCATGCACCTTTCAGGTGCTCGCAATGGCATATTGACAGATTTTGCCCTCGAGAACTGGAAATATTGAATTCAATTACAGATAACTATCCCCTGCTTTGTGATTCATTTGTGTTAAATAATGCACGATGGTATTATGGTATATTGGAAGCTAGCCAAACAAGCAATGGTTCCATTAAGATGATAAGGAGAGACTAAATATGGCGATGAATTCTGAATCGGAAAATACAGTTTTGAGATTGTGGCTTCTGTTGCGCCGAGTAGGCGATTCGCTTGCTCTTTGCCAGGATTCCGTATTTAGTAAATACGGGCTTACTACGGAGCAGTTCGGAGTGCTTGCATCTATTAAATCCCGGGGGCCTTTGAGGCCATCTGACCTAGCCTCGATTCTAGAACGTGGCCCAAACAGCATGAGTATGCTGGTCGACCGCATGGTCAAAGCTGGTCTGGTCAGAAGGACAAGGGACAAGAAGGACCGTAGAACAGTAACTGTGTCTTTGACCAGTAAGGGGGAGAACGCCGTTGAACCGGCAATTCCAGCGGGTTGGGAGTTTATCCATAAAACCCTGTCACCGCTGTCATTCAATGACCAGCGTACCTTTGCCAGTATGCTTGAGACAGTAAGATGCGAGTTAGTTGGTTACCTAAATCCCGAAATGGATATGGCGGAAATTGTTAAAGACAGTTTTACAAACCGACCTGATTTATATAAACGGATGGTCAAGAACATTTTCCGCTCCGGCTCTAAAGCCAAACGTCAGGCGGCAAAAAAAGGGAACGCCAGATAAAGAGGACAGGCACTTTCACTTATGCTAGCTGGAACGGTGCGGCTCCGCAGGATCGGTAATTCTAATGGGGTTGGTGAGGGCTCAGGTTACCATGCCGCGGCACACATCTTCATCCTTTGATAGACTTAGGACGTGCTCTTGTTCCTGTCCCCTGAAGGGAAAGGATCGCGGCTCGCAATGGCAATCTAAGCATACGTCCGCCCTTAAGGGCGGACGTATGGAAAAAGTTCAACTCAGCCTGCTTTGGCCTGACCAGTTCTCCTTCTACGCGTGAAGAAAATCGCCAGTCCTGCCGCCGCCGCCCCTACTATTATCCAGGGCCACCACGGCATCCGCACCGTTGTGGCTCCCCACATATTTGTCTCTGTTGCCTTAGCGGCGGCTGTAATGCCGGGAGAAGTTGAGGATATCTCCACCATGACCCCTGTCAGTTTATCCCAGTAGTAAGTGACCTGGGTTTCATTCTGTGAAAAGCTTGCATAGACTGCTGTTCTGTTTGCTCCCGCATAAGTTCTTGTAGCTTCGCCTTCTATTGCTAGATTGCCATACCCGGCTATGTAAACAGAGTCTCCTGTTGTCCGGTTGGTGGAAATAGCAATTCCTGCGAGCCCGGGGACTTCGCTGCCAGACACAACGTCTACAGGCCCAGTGCCGCTTTGTTCGTTTCCGTCGGACATGCGAAGTGTAGCCCGCACAGTAGCGATTGTGCCGTTAACGCTCAGAAACTCCAACTTCAACCACTCCGGATACGGCTGGCCAGCAGGCCAACCAGTAAGCGTATACGTAACCTTTATCCAGTCGCCAGCCTTAATGCCCACATCGCCAGCCTCAACACCCACAAAGTTGGCCATTATGGAGTAGTTGCCATTCATAGTGATGTTCGTTGCGGGAGCATCGACATCAGCAATGGTGCCTACATCGCCAGTCCACTTGTCAAACCGGTAGCCGGCGCTTGGAATCGTCACCAGGTTAACCACGGTTCCCTTTTCATAGGTGAAAGTGCCCTCGCCGGGGTCGGTTACCGAACCTCCAGCGGTGCTGGCGATGGTGAGATCGTAGGGTGCTATTATTTTGACAGCAAAGGCATCCCATGTATCAGGGTACGAAACACCGCCGGGTGATTCCATGAAGGCGCCGTCAGTGGCGGGGAAGTCGCCTGACTGTGTCCATCCCAAGACGTAAGCATGGTCGTCGTGGTCCAGGGCTATGCCAGTTCCAATATCCCAGCCTGTGCCACCAAGGTAGGTGGAGTACACCAAGGCCTTTCCATCCGGCGACAGCTTAGTGGCAAAGGCATCACCATTCCCGGCATAGGCTGGCTGGAAGGCGTCGGGAGTGATGGGCAAGGTGCCAGTGCTGGACCACGTCTCTCCGGCGACATAAGCGTGATTGTCTGGGTCCACGACTATGTCTTCGGCAAGGTCAAAGCTGTCGCCGCCGAGGTAGGTGGAGTACACGAGGGTTTTTCCATCCTGTGCCAGCTTGGTGACAAAGACATCATAATTCCCACCGCCAAAGGAGGTCTGGAAGGCACCGGCAGTGATGGAGAAGTCGCCGGGCCCCTCCGTTTTTCCGGTGGCGTAGGCGTGGCCTTCTGAGTCCAGGGCTATGTCATGTGCATAATCTTCCCAATCGCCGCCGAGGTAGGTGGAGTACACTAGGCTGGCTCCATCCTGTGCCAGCTTGGTGACAAAGGCGTCAACCTCCCCGCCAAAGACCACCTGGTAGGCGCCTCCAGTGGTTGGGAAAGGGGTGGGGAGGTTCGAATCCGTATATCCGTCGACATAAGCGTTGTCGTTGCTGTCCACAGCTATGCCTTCTCCAAGGTCATCGCCTGAGCCGCCGAGGTAGGTGGAGTACACCAGGCTAGCTCCATTCTGTGATAGCTTGGTAACAAAGGCATCCTGAACTCCGCCGCCAAAGGCTGGCTGGTAGGGGTTTTGAGTGGGGAAGACGAGGGACTGCGTAAATCCGGTGACGTAAGCGTAGTTGTCTGTGTCCAGGGCTATGGCATATCCCCAATCGATGTCTTCACCGCCGAGGTAGGTGGAGTACACCAGGACATTTCCAGCCGGTGACAGCTTGGTGACAAAGATATCAGCCACCCCTGACAAGCCCCCCTGGAAGGGGTTCTTAGTGGGGAAGTTGCCGGACTCTGTATATCCGGTGACGTAAGCATTGCCGCCTGCATCGACGGCTATTTTATATGCCTCATCATCGTCTGAGCCGCCGAGGTAGGTGGAGTACACCAGGGTTTTCCCATCCTGTGCTAGCTTGGTGACAAAGGCATCATACTGCCCGGCCAAGACCCCCTGGTAGGCGCCCTTAGTGGGGAAGTTGCCGGACTCCGTATGTCCGGTGACGTAAGCGTAGTTGTCTGAGCCCACGGCTATGCCATTTCCCCCATCATCCAATGTGCCGCCGAGATAGGTGGAGTAGTCAAGCAGCATGGGGTCTATGATGAGGGGATAGTTGTTATTGTAGGCTGCCACATGGAAGCCGTAGGTTTTATCGCTGCCCAGCCTGAAGCCGCCTTCAATCTCCACCATTTCATCTCCTATGTGCTGGTATATATATGGCTGGCTCTGCACCACATCGCCGAAGCCGGTACCGATGACGAGCTCGCCATCTATGATTGCCAGGCAGTCTATACCGTTGTAAGCCAGTGCTATGGCCTCAGGCGTTGCTCCGGGACTGACGACGAAGTCATAGCGCAGCATCCCACCATTGCCATAGAGCCGGAGGTCTATATTGGGGTAAATGTCCCTGTAAACCAGCTCTCTGTAGGTCGGGACATTGGCGTACCACTTCTCAGGGTCATTGCCGACAAAGTAGTTAACCACGGCGCCGTCTCTGCCGCTGCCCTCTATGGCGGGCTGGCTGTTAGCCCCCAGAAAATCGAGGCTGAATACCAGCCTGTCGGCTGTACCATCTGCCTCCGCCCCATCAGAGCGCATAAGGTCAAAGACGATGTTTTCTTCAGTGAAGTAGACCGTCTGTCCTGAAGCCGTGACGTAGTACCTGACCGCCTCATCGGCTTGCCCTTGGTTCTCGATGAATAGGAGAGGCAGTTTGCCGTAAGCCTCCGGCACACTGCTCGCTATCGTCGATAAATCCGTGGTGTCTGTGCTGCTTTCCCCGGCTAGCAGGTCGACTGACGGGAAAGCCACCATCAATGCTAGTACCAGAACTGCCGCCGAGGCGAAGATCCTCTTTTGCCACATAGTTCCCTCCTTGTCTAATAATCTAGTTTCCGAAGGATGTTATCACATATAATATCACTGCCCCCTGCACTGTCAAGCACTTTTCAATAATTTCGGCGGGTAAGAATAAAACTTGCTCCAAAAATCAATACCTCGATTTGACACGTACCTTGTGCAATTCAACTCTATTATGCATACCAATTGATCTGTTAATTGCTTAAATTCCGTCGAGCACGTTTTGAGTAAATCATGATTTCCACAATGCGGGACTGCAGGAATTGGAGAAAGTTATTATTGAGTCATGTTGATTTGCGGAGGGTGAGAGACAAGAGTGACCGCAGGGTAGTACATCTGTTTATCACTAGCAAGGGGGAGAACGCCCTTAAACCGGGGACTCTGGCAGGCTGGAATTTTGTCGAGTAAGCCATGTCGCCACTATCATATGAGGACAGGCTCACCTTTGTCAGTCTTCTCGAGACACCAAAATACGAGATGTCAGGGTATCTCAATCTTGAGGTGGATGCGGAAGAAATGAGGGGAAATGAGCCGGCGCAAGAGGCCAATTTAAGGAAATGGCTGCTACGGTACGGTGTGACCTCAACTCCTGAAGCCAAAGGTCGGGGTGGTAAGAAGAAGGCTGCATAAAGAGGACAGTGGCCCTTTTTATGCTAGCTGGAATGGAGCAATGCCGCGAGATCCATAATAATCCTCGCTGGCCGTGCATCGCGCTCATTCTTCGATAGATTCAAGGCATGCCTTGATGCTCTTCATCAACGGAGAGGAGATTGCTTCGCTTCGCTCGCAATGACGGACAGGGGTTTGAAGGAAGGGAAATGGAGTTCGCAGTTACATATTGACAAATTCTGGTATCGGGAGCTGAAAATACTGAATTTGACTGTAGAATAAATAACCCGGGCTTTGGGTTTATTTGACAACCCAAAAGCCCTGTTGTATAATCGTGATACTCCGGTCAGCGGAGATCATTTTCGCACGTTAACAACTGAATAGGTTTTGTGTTCTGTCTGGCGTGAGTCAAGGGAGTAAGAGCATAGGGTGGATGCCTTGGCATCAGCAGCCGAAGAAGGGCGTGGCAAGACTGCGAAAAGCCTCGGTCAGCTGTCTAGCTAGCTTAGCTGGGGATTCCCGAATGGGGCAACCTGCTTGGGTGAAACCCAAGCACTCGCGAAAGCGAGAGGGAACTGGGTGAACTGAAACATCTTAGTAACTCGAGGAAGAGAAATCAACCGAGATTCCCTGAGTAGTGGCGAACGAAAGGGGAACAGCCCAAACCAGGATAGCTAAGTGGACTTGGATCCTAAGCTATTTTGGGGTTGCAAGGCGTAAGGGGCAGATTCCAAGGTCTGCCACAGAGTGACAAAACTTTTCCTTAGTCAAATGCTTCTGGAAAGGGCAACCGTAGAAGGTGATAGTCCGGTAGGCGAAAAGGGAAAGTCTCTGCTTGTGTTCTTGAGTACCACGGGACAC
>JAOUFZ010000150.1 GCA_029857995.1 Dehalococcoidia bacterium | reverse complement strand
AAAGCTAAAGGAAGGCTGGCCATCATTGAGACATCATCCATACCAGCATATGAAAAAACGAGGAATTTTCATCTCAGTCAAGGCTATGAGATAGTAGCCCGCATCCCAGACTTTTATGCGCCCGGCGATGATAGGCTAATCCTGCAAAAGCGGCTGGGGTGAAATCAAAGGGAAGCGTCCCGTTCGGGAATGAATAGTTCCCACAATGGTATCTTTATAGAAAGAGCTTCTGTTTCAGGGCAGGTGGGTTATATCGGTGGGCGGTTTTTTGTGCAGCTCAAACTCTATTCCGGCTTCACGGAACAAGTCTATGAAGGAATCATCGGCGTAGCTGCCAAAGGTTACGAAGCGTTTTATGTTGGCATTGACCAGCATCTTGGCGCAGAGTATGCATGGCGAATGGGTAACATAAATCGTGGCGCCCTCAATGCTCACCCCATGAAGTGACGTCTGTATGATTACATTCTGCTCGGCGTGAATACCCCGGCATATTTCCTGCCTGGTTCCAGATTCTATGCCCAGTTCATCCCTGAGGCAGCCGAGTTCCAGACAATCCTTAAGTCCGGCGGCAGCCCCATTGTATCCGGTGGCTAATATATGCTTGTCCTTCACCGCCACAGCGCCTACATGGTGGCGCCGGCAAGTGGAGCGCTCCGCTATCACAGAAGCTATCTTGAGAAAATATTCATCAATATCCGGCCTGGTTTTTCTTTTCATTTCAAAATGGATAAAACCTGTTCCGTCTCCCTTTTCAGCTCCTCCAAGGAAGCTTCATTTACTATGGTAAAGTCGGCCATGGCAATTGGCCCACCCTTGTTACTATTCTCTATCTCGGATTTATCCCGACTGGCTGCTTCCTCAAGGGTCAAGGGCCGTTTTGCTCTATGAGCAAGCCTGGCATGTCTGGTAGCAGGCGAGGACCAGACCGCCAGCACGCTGAATTTTTCGCCGTAGCGCTCCTTCAATAAGGTGTACTCTTCCCAGGAGTAAAGCCCATCTACTACGACATTAGATGATTTCAGTGAGCTATCAATCCTGGGCAAGCTCAATCTGGCGTAAGCAGCCATCCCGTATTTCTTTCTCAATTCCTCTCTGATAGTGCGCTCATTTTCTTCATTCGGCTCCAGTCCTTTGTTAGTAAGCTCCTCGTCCGTGATATCCCCTAAACGCACTTTCTCGAAGCCATGCTCTTCGAATACCCTGGCTACCTCTGACTTGCCAGCGCCTGTCATGCCCACAATTGCTACCAGCTTCATGGCTTGCTCACAATCAATAAATGAATTGCGACAGCAGCTATATTAACAGGATTTACGCAACTATAATAGAGAGAGTCTCAGTCCTTGGCGAAAACTTCGCCACCCTCACCTTAATCCTCTCCCATCAAGAGAGAGGAAATTGGGCTAGCCACGGAGAGGAAGAGTGCCTTGTCTGACAGTTCAGCACGGATTATACTAAGTGATAATAACCTGGGCTTCATCAGCCTAATCCGTTGGTGAACACATGTTCAGCATCCTTTCCCGAGAAGATATCTTAAAGATGCTGGGGGCAACTCCTCCCCTGGTGGATAATCTGTGTGATGTCCAGCAGCAGGTTCAACCCAATGGCATAGACTTAACCCTCAAGGAAGTTGCCTTGTTCTCTTCGCCGGGCAGCCTGGGTCGCGGCAACGAAAACAGGGTCCTTTCCAGTACTGCCCCGCTCGTTTTCGATGGTCTGGGCCGTGTAGACCTGTTGCCCGGTTGCTATCTGGTTACGTACAACGAGGTGGTTAATCTTCCTAAGAATATGATGGCTCTGGCAATGCCTCGGTCAAGTCTTCTGCGCTGCGGAGTCAGCATTCATAATGCGGTCTGGGATGCCGGCTACTCGGGCCGGTCGCAGTCCCTCATGGTGGTTTACAATACACAGGGATTTCGGTTATACAGGGACGCTCGGATTGTTCAGATGGTCCTCTTTTTTCTGAGCCGCGAGGCAGCTCAAGGCTATCATGGTATGTTTCAAGGCGAGAACATCTGATGAGGATTTCCAGTTGGGGCTAATTATGTTTGCCCACTGGTTCTCTTACTTGCTCCAACCTGCGGATATCACTAGTTAGGGATACACGTACTCTCTCGGCGACCTTGCGGAAATGGAGTCCCTGAACAGCCAGCGTCATGGATAAAGGGAAAGTTTTTGGTTTTTTCAGCAAGGTCCAGACAACGAACTTCCAATAAGGTATCCTCCCTTTTTCCTGGATCCCCAAAACCCATGTGGACCTTACCCATGCTATGAGATGGATAAGAGAAAGCTTCCATTTTCCTTTATTGCCAGGTTTATACTCCCTTAGAAAGGTTTTAATACGCTCATAGTATTGCTTGGGGGCGTAGATTGTATCTACAACATGTTTATAGCCACTGGTAAGCGTTTCGCGACCCATTTTAGGGATGAAATTGGTTGAACCATCTGTGTTATCACCAGAGCCCTTTGGCAGCAGACGGTTTTCCTGTTTCAGACGTTTGTATAGTCTTGTCCCTGGCGGAGCCATCAGTACACCAACCATAGCCATAACGATTCCACTCTTTTGAATGAAATCGATCTGGCTTCTGAAGATGGAAATTGGGTCACTATCAAACCCAACAATAAATCCTCCCTGTACCTGCAAACCGCGGTTCTGTATCCTCTTAACCGATGCCAACAAATCACGATTTTTATTCGGCAATTTATTACATTCGACCAAACTTTCTTCATTGGGGCTTTCGATGCCCACGAATATCATGTCAAATCCCGCCTCAGTCATTAGACGCATTAGCTCTTCGTCATCGGCAAGATTTACAGATGCTTCCGTATAAAACGAAAAGGGATGTTTCTTCTCTTTCATCCATTCAATTATTGCCGGCAGAATTTCTGACTTTAGTTTCCGTTTATTGCCAATGAAATTATCATCAACAAAGAACACACTAGCTCGCCACCCCATATCGTATAATGCGTCCAGTTCGGCTATTATCTGAGTTGCGTCTTTGGTTCGTGGCACATGTCCATTTATTATAACGATGTCGCAGAATTCACAATTAAAAGGGCAGCCTCGAGAATACTGAATGCTCATTGATTGGTATTTCTTCCTGTCGATAAGTGACCACAAAGGCACAGGAGTTTTCCTTATATCCGGCCGCTCTTCAGACGTGTAGCTATGTTTGGCACATCCCTTCTCTAGATCTTCCAAAAAGAGCGGCAGCAGGTTTTCAGCCTCGTTAGATATTAGATGGTCTATATCGTCATGACCAAATTCTTCGTACCCCGTGGTGAAAACAGGGCCCCCTCCAACAATCTTAGTTCCGAACTTTTTGCACCTTTCGACGATTTCCCTCGCCGAATCCTGCTGCGCTACCATAGCGCTGATAAACACATAATCAGCCCACTTAATGTCTTCATCTGCCAGGGTTGTGGTATTTATATCCACAAGTTTTTTCTCCCATTCATCGGGAAGCATTGCCGCTACAGTTAATATGCCCAGAGGGGGGAAAGTTGCCTTTTTAAAAATAAATTTTAAAGCATGTCTGAAACTCCAGAAGGTATCCGGATACCGGGGATAAACTAAGAGTATTTTCAATTTACGCTCCTTTTTACGCTCTTTTTAACACAATTTGAACGATAATACCACAACACAAATTATTTTGATAGTGGCACATTCAAGTCGGGCGGCAAAAACAAAAAAGACAGAATGACTTTTAGAGTCATCCTGTCTAGTTAGTTACTTGGTGGCGGGGGTTGGATTTGAACCAACGACCTCCGGGTTATGAGCCCGACGAGCTACCACTGCTCTACCCCGCGTCGAACACCGCATTTCATAAGGTTTTGTGCTCAGTCTGGCGTAAGTCAAGGCCTCAGCCATTAGTACGGCTTAGCTAAACGGATTACTCCGCTTACACACGCCGCCTATCAAGCAAGTAGTCTACTTGCGGCTTTACTCCTTCCGAAGAAGGATGGGAGATCTCATCTTGGGGTGGGCTTCGCGCTTATATGCTTTCAGCGCTTATCCCAACCAGACATAGCTACCCAGCGCTGCTCCGGGCGGAACAACTGGCACACCAGAGGTCTGTCCCTCCTCATCCTCT
>JAOUFZ010000149.1 GCA_029857995.1 Dehalococcoidia bacterium | reverse complement strand
CCGCTGGCAAATAACAAAGGAGGAAATCATGTCACCAGAAGAAGTAGAGAAAGAAGCTAAAGAAGGGGAGGTGAAGAAAGCCTCAAGGGCAAAGAAGGAAGTCAAGGAAGAGGAGGTAAAGGAAGCTCCGACAGCAAGAAAAGAAGCCAAGGTTTTGACCAAGGAGGAAATTGTTGCTGCCATTAAGAGCATGACAGTGCTGGACCTGGCTGATTTGATCAAGACGCTGGAGAATGAATTCGGGGTCAGCGCTGCTTCGGCAGCAGTAGCAGCAGCGGCACCGGCGGCTGCTCCTGGTAAGCCAGCCGAAGCACCTGCAGAAGAGGAAAAGACAGAATTCACCGTCACCTTGAAGAGCTTTGGCGAGAAGAAAATCGAAGTTATAAAGGCAGTGCGTGAGGTAACCACTCTAGGATTAAAGCAAGCTAAGGATTTGGTGGAAGCTGCTCCGCAGGTAGTGAAAGAAGGCGTTCCCAAGGAAGAGGCCGACACAATAAAGCAGAAACTGGAAGCTGCCGGAGCGACCGTAGAGATTAAGTAGGGTCACCACAAGCTTTTCGAATTCTTGAGGGGGGAGGTTGAGTAATATGCTTCAGGGCAGTTACCAGGTTGTTTTGGGGTTGGGAGGATTTTTCGTCCTGCTGGGCATTATTTTTATGCTCGGGAACAGAAGGGAAAAGAACAAATATTACAACTCCATTTTGTTAACCCAAAGAGATATCAAGGAGACTATAACCCATGAACACGAGCGCTTCTGGCTACACGCTTGGAAAATAGGAGGCTGGATTTCGCTTATCGTTGGCATTGTACTGCTGATTATTGGCGGGATTCTCTGGTATATTGCGCCTTAAACTTCTTCTTAGCATTGGAGAGCGGCGAAGGGACTCCCAACAAAGTAGTTCATTTTTTCGGGCTTGAATATTTCACAAAACCAGACGAATTGGTATTAGTCGGCAGCAGCCAGTCAAGAGCTCGCTGAAAGTATTAATGGTTGAGAGAAGACATTATTGCCATATGTAGCACTTGTGCCCGTGTTCTACCCATTTATCCAGCCCGAACTTTCTAATCGTCCTTAAGTTCTGTCGAGGCGAATCGCCGTGAATTGCTCTAAAGCTCTCAAACCTCTGACACTTCTCAAATTCATCGCATTGCCAGCAGCCATCAAATCCTTTCTCTCGACAGCATGTTAGAACACCACAGGAGAACGTGGCGCACCCTCCGCCTGTTCGACAAGGAGTGCTGCATTGTAGAGCAACTATTGCTTCCAGAACCTCACAACATTCCCCATAATGTTCAAACTCCTTAACAGCATCGAGTTGGTTTACAGAACTGCTCTTGATAGCGGCGTATTTACCGAATTCCGTGTTGTGAAGCTCGCAGAGTAATTCTCTTGCCAAATCCGAGGCTCTGCTACGATAGCGAATGCAGTCACCACAATACAGCCCGCAGTGTCCGATTAGTTCAATTCCTTCAATCATTTACACTGAGCCTCCTATTTTAGGCTGACGCATTCTACTTCTGGCTTGATGCGTATACCGAACAGGTTTTAGCTCTAAATGATTTCCTTATGCCGGTACTGTAGAGCTTCAGCCATATGGTGTGTTTTGATGATGTCGCTATGCTCCAGGTCAGCTATGGTCCGGGACAGTTTTAGGATCCGATGGAAGGCACGGCCAGTGAGATGAAGCTGCTTCATGGCAGCGCGAAGCAGACTCTGGGCTGCTGGTTCCACCGTGCAGAATTCCTTCACCTCCTTGGGCGTCATATCAGCATTGCACTTCAGCCTCGTCTCTCGAAAACGCTCAAGCTGTATTTCATGCGCTGCCTTGACCCTAGCCCTGACTTTGTCCGAGCTTTCCCCGGGCTTATCCTCGGTGAGTTTTTCGTAATCAATATGGGGGACATCAACAAAGATATCAATGCGATCCAGTAAGGGTCCGCTTATCCTTTTATGATAGCGCGAAATTTCTCCTGACGAGCATTTACATTCCTTAAACGGGTCGCCATAGTACCCGCAGGGGCAGGGATTCATAGCGGCAACCAGCATAAAGCTAGCCGGGAATGTAACACTGCCATGAGCACGGCTGACAGTAATTGTCCTGTCCTCTATTGGTTGGCGCAGCGATTCCAGAGTGATGTGCCCGAACTCAGGGAATTCGTCCAGAAAAAGTACCCCGTGATGCCCAAGGCTTATCTCCCCGGGCCTCGGCCATTGCCCTCCTCCCACCAAGCCAGCGTGAGAAATAGTGTAGTGAGGAGAGCGGAAAGGACGCTCTATCATAATAGGTGTGTCTTGCGGCAGCAATCCACAAACGCTATAAATCTTGGTCACCTCGATAGCTTCCTCCATAGTCAACAAAGGAAGTATCGAGGGCAGAGAGCGAGCCAGCATAGTCTTGCCGCTCCCCGGTGGGCCACACATTAGAATATTGTGTCTTCCTGCCGCTGCTACCTCCACAGCTCTCTTGGCATGTTCCTGACCCTTTATATAACTGAGGTCAGAGGCGTAACTAGGGCGAAATTCCTGCTCCCAATTTAGCTCGCTATGGTACTCAGGGATGACTCCCTCACCTTGCAGGTGAACGACCAGCTGCGCCAATGATTCTGCAGGGAATATGCGTATATTGTTTATAAGGGAAGCCTCTTTAGCATCATGACAAGGCACAAATACAGTAGATAAGCCTCTGTCACGGGCCAAAGCTACCATGGGCAATATCCCATGGGTGTGGCGTAGCTTGCCATCCAAAGACAGTTCCCCTAGAAAGATACTCTGGGAGGGGTCGGCGTTGAGCTGTCCTGAGCTAATCAGTATGCCTATGGCTATGGGTAAGTCGTAAGCTGGGCCTTCCTTTTTCAAATCGGCTGGAGCCAAATTGACAGTGATACGTCTGTTGGGGAACTTATAGTAAGAGTTCCTTATGGCTGACCTGACTCTTTCTCTGGCCTCCTGGAGCGCCTTGTCTGGTAGTCCAACGATCGTGAAGGAAGGCAAGCCTGGTGACAAATCCACCTCCACTTCGACTACAGCTCCCTCCAGACCCACCACAGCAGCACTTTTTACTTTGGCTAGCACCTTGATAAAACTTCCTTCGCCTAAGTCAGGCTCAGTTTCCCTCCCTTACAAAGTCTTCAATCCTTCTGACTAGCTCTCCATTCTCCTCCTCAGATAGCATAAGATTGCTTTCCAGCCTGTTAATACAGTCATCGATTTGAGGAAAACGAGACCTTGCCCGGGCTAGTTGCTCATTCTGCTTTCTAATTTCCTGATCCAAATTACTAAAATCAATTTTCAGGTCTAATCTTTCGTTCAAAAAGCTGAGGACCTTTCTTTGAGCCTGAAGATCTTCCATCGCTGCTAGGTAAAAAGGTATGGGTACCCACACGCTCACCCCGGGGATGTTTCTTTCCCTGGCCAGCCATAGCAGAAAGGAATTCAGTGTTGGCCTTTCACCGGGTTGAGTTTGATAATCCATATCCCTGTTCAAGTCATATTGGCTCAAGACTTCTTTCGTTTCTGCCGAGTTAAGTACGGCGAGCAACTGGCGGGGGGTGGTATGAGCACTAAAGCTAATCATGGCTCCAAGGACATAGAGCTCTCTTACGCGGCAATGACGCTCAGCCACATCCAGAACCGAGTCTAGAAATTTGTACCACTCAGTTAAGGGAGAATCAGTCTGGAAAATCACCAATTCGTGTTCCGGGCAAGCGTAGAACTTGCTCTCAGGAAATCGGGCTATATTGTCTTTTATGGCAACTCCACCCATGGGAAAGAAATCCTCGGGTTCGACCTCGGCAAATTCTTGCCCTTTCAGCTTCAAATTCAAGTAGTCCGTGACCTTTCGTCCTAAGTCCCCGGCGTCTTCAC
The DNA here is from genome assembly GCA_029857995.1 of Dehalococcoidia bacterium. Classification (GTDB taxonomy): domain Bacteria; phylum Chloroflexota; class Dehalococcoidia; order GIF9; family AB-539-J10; genus RBG-13-51-36. Next base: position 249 of record JAOUFZ010000149.1, on the reverse strand, counting down.
TCCAACCCAGCACTAAAGAGGATTGATGAAGGTCTGGCTCCTGATAGATTGTAGTAGGATATCCCTGGTTCAACCTCCCTCTCCTCGCTTCTTGAAGAACTTCTCAACATCTTCCACAATTCTTTTCTCTTCCTCTTCGGTAATCGGACCGGGTTCCGCCGGTTGGGCGTAAGCCACATGCTTTAACCTATCCAACTGCCCCCTTATTTCCAAGGGGATTTGTTGGTAGAATTCTTCAATTCTTTGCTG
>JAOUFZ010000148.1 GCA_029857995.1 Dehalococcoidia bacterium | reverse complement strand
GATTCGGAGGTTGTCAGATGTGTCGAGCAGGTTGTATCCGAGCTTGGAGGCGCGGGTCATGAACTTGCTGAAGCCACCCCGGTTTTCGACTACGAGGAGTTCCTCAGGGCGACGTGTCTTGCTTGGGCGTTCGGCATGCACGCAGGCATGGACATGTTTGCGGCAATGGTGGGACGTCAAATCAGCGCAGAGACCGTGGAGCCAGTAATGTTGTCATACTACAACTACTCGAAGGGTATCACTGCGGCGGACACGTTCATGGCCGAAATACTCCTCAACAAGTTTCGGCGAAGCTTTGGCAGATTCTTCGAAACATACGATCTGTTGATTACCCCGACCTTGACCAAGTTGCCGGAACCTATTGGCAGTTACTCCAAGATGCGGACAGACATAGACTACGTCGGATTCATGCGCCTCTGCGACGAAACGAAAGGGTTCTGTAACGCCGCCAATGTCACTGGGCAACCGGCAATTTCGCTGCCTCTGGGCCAGAGTCGATTGGGCCTCCCGATAGGTGTCCAATTCATCGCCAGGTTCGGGGAGGAAGCCACGCTAATCCGCCTGGCAAGCTATCTAGAACAAGCAATGCCTTGGCGAGACCGAATTCCGCCTGTCCATGCAAGCCGCTGATCTAGCACGCGATTCTGGTTAACATTTCCATACCCTAGCAATTGGCCGTGATAAGTTGTGAAAGTAACAAATTCCTGCTACCACCTATAACACCCGCAAATTTTCCTATCGGGTTGTATGTAAATTCACAAAATTGGACAATTCCCCCTAAGAGGTAAGTTCATCTACATGTAGACAAATACATATAAATTATGAAATCAAGACGATTTTAGATAGATTGATTCATTTGAGAAAAGGGATACGACAGTGATAAGGTAACAAAGTAGTAGAAAGTTATCCAACAATTTAGCGTTTTGTGACCCCCTAACTCTATAATACGTCTTGGACACAGAGCGGATAAAGCCAAGTTCTCATCGGATTGTGGCCCAAAAACTATGGGAGATGTACGGCGTCACTCTTGCGCTAACAGTCTTCAATAATTGGCCAAGTGAGGACGGAGGTCAATCAAGGGCGGCAGCCAAGTCTACTCCAACGCTCTCTTCATTTCCTCAAATTGTTCCTTAGTAATCTCCCCTCTGGCAAAGCGAAGCTTCACGACTTGAAGAGGGTCCTCCGGCGGAGCCAGAGAAACCTGCTGATTGGCTGCAACTGGGGATTTGGTGGCGCTACTCATCCGCCCGAGATTCTCCTGAATGACCCTGGAAATGTAATCCGCCTGACCTTTCAAGAGCTTGTCAAGGATTAGGTCCTCGCTCATGAATCGTCGCTTTGCGGTGATGGTGGCAAACATAATTCCCTTATCGATTTTCAGATTGGCTATATCTTCATATCTATAATCTTCAATCTCCTTGCGTAATCCCAGGGCTGATGGAGAGCATCTGATTATTCTCTGGTTAGTAACTATTATGGAGTCGGGTGTGATGGCTGCCTTCAACCTCGATTGCTTTACAACTGCCATAACTTGCTCATCGGTTAGCAACATCTTTTTGATGGCGTTTGGCACTTTGAATGTCTTGCCTTTCTGGTTCATCGGTCCCTCCTAATAGTGGCCATAACAAATAACTGGACTCCCCAAAGGGCGACTTTTGCCCTGAGGCTGTTTCGCATCTTTCGCTTTCATCTTTGGATTAACGATAAACTACTACTCATACGATGTCAACAATTGTAGACACAGATGACTGGCAGGTGAGGCTTCCCTAGCGTGCTATAATGACTCGAGGAAGTCTGCGGGAGATAAATGTATGACGATCATCCGGATTTATGATGCCAAACAGAACAGGGTGGTAACGGTAGAGAAGATAGAGAAAACAGACGCAGAATGGAAGAAACTACTGACCGCAGAGCAGTACGAAATCACCACCAGGAAGGGGACTGAAGTTCCGGGTACCTGTACATTTGACCAGATCCATGAACCGGGTATTTTCAGCTGCGTCCGTTGTGGCACTGACCTTTTTCGCAGTTCAACCAAGTTCAATTCAGGGACGGGTTGGCCCAGTTACTATGAACCAATCTCGCCACTCAACGTGGCACAGCAACCTGATGGAAGTGAGGGAAGGCTGCGGACGGAAGTGCTCTGTGCCAGGTGTGGTGCCCATCTCGGTCACGTTTTCGATGATGGGCCGCTGCCCACTGGCAAACGCTATTGCATAGACGGCATTGCCCTGAAATTCGCACCAGAGAACAAGCTATGACCGAGAGGGCTGGAACAGAAGTCGCCACCCTTGCCGGCGGCTGCTTCTGGTGTCTGGAAGCGATCTTTAAGGAGGTGGATGGGGTTGAGGATGTGGTTTCCGGCTACACAGGCGGCGCCACCGTCAATCCGAGGTACCAGGAGGTCTGTACCAATACCACCGGTCACGCCGAGGCGGTTCAGTTGACCTTCAATCCTGGCAAGATCTCCTATCGGGAAATCCTGCAGATTTTCTTCTCGGTCCATGACCCGACGACATTGAACCGGCAGGGTGAAGATGTGGGCACACAGTACCGTTCCGCCATCTTCTATCACAACGACCGACAGAGAGCCATCGCTGAAGCGCTCATTAGAGAACTCAATGAAGCTCACCTGTGGAAGAAACCCATCGTGACGCAGGTTGCGCCGCTGGATAAGTTCTATCCGGCAGAAGACTATCACCGGGAATACTTTTCAAGACATCCAGAACAATCATACTGCCAGGTGGTGATCTCGCCCAAGGTCAGCAGGTTCCGAAAGCAGTGGGCACAGCGCCTTAAGAGATAGTCGGGAAATGGTATATTGCGAAGCCGTCCCTTATTGAACTTTCTAGTATTGTGCGAGGCGAAAGATTTGACGCTCATCAGTCCGTTTTCCGGCGTTGTAAATGCTGCGACACGTAGCCGTATGCCTGATTTATCCAGGGGCGCTGAGAATCGCTGAATAGCAATTCCCTGGCTTCAATCTGCGGCACCTTGCGTATTTCCTTGATGCGTCGCAGGAAAAACAGCGCCACGACTTCCCAGTTGACTGTCTTGACAGATGAGGAGTACAAGGAAGGTCTAGGCCGTCTGATAAAAGACATCGAACTCAATGAAGCTCAGCATAAGAATCTGACGATTGAGGCCGATTTACGTCTCTATGCAACCACGGGATGGCTTGGGTGATCGCGTTGGGCGTGATCCGAAGTCATCAAGAGTCATCCACAGTGTCGAGCTTGGGCAACAGAAGCCTATTTCGTTACGTCCGGCGCAACAAAATAGCGGAAAGTGTAGCGGTATACGATTTGTCTTTTTGGTCTTGCTATCAAGCGAGCTTCAGCGTACACTACGGGGGTAAAATAAGTATGCGCTCGGACTGGAGAATAGGTTATCGTGATCAAATTCGGTGACTCTCCCGATTGGGAAGGATGCTCACATGAGGGCAATTAAGACTGCTCCCTATGGGTCCTGGAAATCACCGATAACTTCAGCCTTGATCGTCACAGATGTGATTAGCATCGTACGCCCAGCGCAGGTTGCTCTCGACGGCAAGGATGTTTACTGGGTCGAAACGCGCCCCGCGGAAAATGGCCGGACGGTAATAGTCAGGCGGTCACCCGATGGGACGGTCATGGACATTACTCCACCAATGTTTAATACTAGAACTAGAGTGCACGAATATGGTGGAGGGGCTTTCACAGTCGAAGATGGCACGGTTTACTTCTCTAACTTCGGTGACCAACGCCTTTACCGTCAGGACCCCGGTGGTATGCCGCAACCGATTACCCCCGAGGCAGATTTGCGCTATGCTGATGGTGTCATTGACCGGCGCCGACGACGCATAATCTGTGTATGCGAAGACCATAGCAAGGAAGGGCATGAAGCAACTAACAGCCTCGTGGGAATCAGGCTCGATGGCGCAGGCGGCGGTCAGACATTGGTCTCTGGAAACGATTTCTACGCCTCACCACGTATCAGCCCAGATGGGTCCTACCTGGCTTGGCTTACCTGGAACCATCCCAATATGCCGTGGGACTCCTCAGAGCTGTGGGTTGGTGACATCACACGGGCCGGCTCGGTCGGACATGAGCAGCGAATAGCTGGCGGTGTCAATGAAT
>JAOUFZ010000147.1 GCA_029857995.1 Dehalococcoidia bacterium | reverse complement strand
ACTCCCAGGGTTTCCTTTCCTTAGCCAGGTAAGGGGAAAGAAACTTTGTTATTGGATATAGCTTCTTACCCCAGCGGAAACCGAGACTATCAAAATTAGCTACGGAGATTATCATCTCTCCGTCAGATTTAAGCACCCGGGCAATTTCCTCCATTGTTTTGCTGGGGGAAAAGAAATGGTCCAACGCCCCCTTGCACATAACCTTGTCAAAGGATTGTGGCTTAAAGGGCAAATCCTCCCCTATTCCTTGGGTCAAAGCTACCCGGGCGTTACTTTGACTCAGATACTCTTTAGCTCGGAGCAGCATTACTCGGGAAGGTTCCAGCCCGATAACCTGCGCTCCTTTTTCCCATAGCCATGCCCCATCGATAGCCCTGCCGCAGCCGACATCCAAGATTAGTTCTCCATGACCGGGTGCTACTTCTTTCAGAGTTAAATGGAGCATTTGTCGGAATAAGAAGTCTAGGTTAGGGTAGACCACGGGAGGCACCACATCGTCGTCGTTCCATTCTAGGTCAATCTTCTTCGTATTGTGAGCTTGTCTCATAGTTTGGATTCGAAGTTCTTATTGCGGGGTTATCAAGTTTACGCGGAGCCGCAGTTTGATGGCTTCATTTGGCCTCCTGCCAGCAATAATACTGGTTAAGTCTGTAAATAGCTCTGGCGGCACGTTCCATGGAACAGAAGACCGGGATGGAAGCTGCGAGGAGTTTCTGCTCTATCTGCAATCTCTCCGCTTCAACAGAGCCAGGCGGCAAAACGACTATTACGGGTTTATTCTGCCTCTTTGCAAGCTCTATGAAGAATTCATTTATTTCCTCCAGCCCCTTCCGAGAGTAAATTGGTAGGAGAATCTCTATGTCCTCTTGAATTAAGACAACGTCGCTAACAGTATCTCTTACTACTGAATCTATGGCTTGAAAGAGAGTTGCCAGGCCCCGGAATTGTGCCTGGCTGAGGTCCACTGGATTACACAGGATGCCACCTACTTCACCCACGAGCTTGCTCAGCTCTTGCTTTGTCTCAAAGGAGAGAGGTGGGATCTTGAGTCCATTCTCCATGCAGGCATCGCCAGCAGCTACCGAGTTGCCGCCACCTCCATCGGCCAGACCACCGATAATGGCCGCTCGGATCCCTCGCCCGCGTCCAAGCTGCTGGAAAATAAGCAGGGTATCAGTCAATTCCTCTAAGCTATGCACCTCTATGGTACCAGCTTGCTTTAACATAGCTGACCAGATAGCGGCTGAACTGGTCAGAGAGCCAGTGTGGGACAGGGCAGCCTGAGCGCCAGCTTCTGTTCTCCCTCCTTTCCAGACAACCAAAGGCTTGGCCTTAGCTACCTCTTTCATAGTGTTAAAGAGACATGCTCCGTCTCTTGTCCCTTCAAGGTATGCGCCAATGACTCTGGTTTTGGGGTCAGCGGCCAGGTATTGCAGAAAATCACTGGCATCCAAATCAATGCCATTGCCAAAGCTGACCCCCTTACTGTAGTTGATGTGACGGGCTATCCCGATTGTCACCAATTTGGTGGCAATGCCGCCGCTTTGGGAGATGAAGCCCACGGAACCGTCTTCACCGAGTATCCCCATGAGGAGTGGGATTCTATGTTCGGGGCAATATACACCTATGCAATTTGGGCCGATAATACGAACGTTTCCCTGTCGTGCTTTCTCAAGCATTTGTTCCTCTAGCTTGCGTCCCTGCTGTGTATCCGTCTCGCTGAATCCAGCAGTGAAGAAATGGACAGCTTTGACATTTTTGGCTGCACAATCATCAAGGAGTTCCAACGCAGATTGTCGAGGAACGGCCACAATAACGTAATCTACCTCTCCAGGGATCAGCCGGAGGCTGGGGAGAATCTCCAGGTCGCCAATGCGACCGCCGCTGGAACCAACGGGATAGATGAGTCCCGGGAAACCAGCAGAACGCAAGTCCACAACCCATAGAGAGCCCACTTTTATTGAGGTGGCTGATGCGCCGATCACTGCAATAGATTTGGGGTAAAAGATAGGCTCGAATTCCTTAAGCTTTTCCTCAAACAAAATCAAGCCTCAGAAATCTCAAGATGTCTGGCGAAATCCAAATCTAGTAACCTTTGGTTATCGGGACAATGGCCTTTAGATTGTCATTCTAGGATTATTCGAGCATCAACAGCTACAGCCTTATCAGGATAGGCGAATATAGGGTTAAGGTCGAGCTCTTTTATTTGGGGATTCTTCTCGACAAACTGAGACACCTTTACTATTAGCTGTTCCAGTGCCGGGATGCTGGCTGGCTTTTGGCCCCTGTAACCCTGCAGTACGGGATATCCCTTTATTTCTTTAATCATTTCCCGGGCATCCCTTTCGGTGACCGGAACTATTCTGAAGGAGACGTCCTTTAACACCTCTACCAATATACCGCCGAGACCAAACATGAGTACGGGGCCGAATTGGGGGTCCTTGCTCATTCCCACAATCACTTCCACTCCTGGCGGAGCCATTGTCTGCACCGATACACCATCAATTTGGGCTTCCGGATACGCCTGTTTAACGGAGTATGTAATCTGGCTGTAAGCCTTGCCTACCTGAGTAGCGTTAGTCAGTCCTAATCTAACACCGCCGGAATCGCTTTTGTGCACCACATCGGGGGAGCTTATTTTCAACACTACGGGAAAGCCCATTTCCCTGCTTATGGAAATAGCTTCCTTTTTACTTCGGGCCAGCTTCGCCTCAACAACAGGTATCCCTGCTTTCTTAAGGAGCTCTTTGGATTCAACCTCGGTCAACAGATTTTGGCTCTTTACCATCGCTTATCTCCTTCCATGGGTGTGATTATTCAAAATTAGCCCTTTATTGTAACCCGTTATTGATTTTTTCTCCAGCATGTTTGCGCGTTGATTAATTCACTAAGGCAAATGAAACAGTCCATCATCTTGGCTTGCACAGGACCTCCTTGACCTTCAACTCAAAGAAGTCGTGGGTGTGGGCTGGCTTGATAACCAGTGCGGTATCTGCTCCACTCGCGGTGCCGCCGATAGAGATTACCTCTTCGTCTGTACTTATGAGACCGGCATCGGCAGCCATTAGGGCTATCTCACAAGCTACTTTGGCGCCCTGCCCCAAGACCCTTAGGGTTTGAGCTATAATCTCATCCACTTGGTAGGTATTGAACCTGCGGCGAACTGCCCTGCCTACCCCGCCAAAGGCATGGGTGGCAGTCAGAATCATTCCCTCCTTCTCCAAAATCTTAGCCCTGTTTTGTGGGGTTAATTCCTGGGCATTGGGGGCTAGAAACCCGGTGGCATGAGTAACTACCACTACCTTACAGTTGGTGAACAGCTTCACTGCCTTCACCCCGGTTTCCCCGCTGGTGGAGGCTACCACTATGGTTTTTATCCCTAGCTGCTCGGCTCTCTTCTTAGCTATTTCCAGCGTTTTCTCAGTGTTGGCACTACCCGGCTCAGGAAAATAGACATTTTGGATTTCCATCATATCGGAGTTGACACCTCCTTCTTTACTATAATATCTTACCAAATAGACAAATGAGTATCATTTTTGTTCACGGTTCAGGCGGTTGTGGAGATATCTGGCGCTATCAAACCGACTACTTCCCAGACAGCCATGCCATCAACTTACCCGGGCACCCCCATGGTCAGATGCTTAAGAGTATGGAAGAATGTGTTGATTGGCTCAAGAAGTACATCAAGGGGAGCGGATGCCAAGATGTGGTTTTGGCCGGACACTCCTTCGGCGGGGCTATAGCCTTGATGTATGCCCTCAAATACCCCAAGGAGCTGAAGAGGATTGTCATCATTGGCAGTGGAGCCAGGCTTAGAGTTCACCCTGCGTTTGTGACTCCTTGTGAAGAGGCTATCAAGGGCAATGGTCAGAAGTGGTATGAACTGGTCGAAGAGATGTATCGCTTGACGCCGGCGAATTATAAGAGAGAAGTCATAGAGAAACAGAAGGCCATTGGTCCTGCCGTCATGCTCAATGACTTTCTGTGCTGTGATAAATTTGACGTCATGGATAGAGTCCATCAGATAAAGCTGCCGGTACTCATCATCTGTGGTGAATTGGACGTAATGACGCCAGTGAAATACGCTAATTACCTGGGAGCCAAGATCGCTAACTCGAGGGTGGTGATTGTTCCTCAGGCTGGCCACTTTGTCCTTGCTGAGAGGC
>JAOUFZ010000146.1 GCA_029857995.1 Dehalococcoidia bacterium | reverse complement strand
CAACAGTGAACTGGCACCTCGCGCTCTGGAACTGGACAATAAAGGTGAATTTTTTTGGGAACAGGTGAAAAGGTCGGGGCAGTTGGGACTCATCGGGGTGATAAACTCCAAAGAGTACGGCGGTACGGCTATGGGTCATCTGGCCCGGATGATTCTCATCGAGGAAATCTCGCGAGTCTATCCACCGATGGGCTTCTTCCATCAGACTGGCAATCTGTTAATGTACGCCATAGAGACTTTTGGCAATGATAAGCAGAAGAAAGACTATTTGCCTGCTCTATGTAAAGGTGAGAAAGCGAGCGCTTTCGCCCTGACTGAGGCTAGCGGTGGTTCTGACCCAGCCAATATGCAGACTGAGGCTGCTTTGGAGGCCGACCATTACGTCGTCAACGGTAGAAAGTCCTGGATCACTGGAGTCGACCCCGCGGATGTTGTAGGCTTTGTTGCCAAAACCGGGGATAAGTTCAGCACATTTATCGTGGAAAAGGGCACTCCTGGCTTTGAGGTCACCCGGAGAGAGGAGACCATAGGTCTGCGTTCTCTGCCGGTTAACGAATTTGCCCTGACCAACTGCCGCCTACCTAAGGAAAACCTCATAGGAGAGGAGGGACGTGGTCTTGTCTGCGCTCTGACCACTATTGCCACTATCGGCAGGACAGGTGCCGCCGGGGTAGCTCTGGGCATTGCCCGTGGCTGCTATGAAATAGCCTTGAAGTTTGCCAAAGAGCGTATCCTCTATGGCAAGCCGATAGCTGCCCTCCAGGCGATACAGTTTATGCTGGCTGATATGAATGTGGAGATTGAAGCCGCCAAGTGGCTCTGCTACAGCACTGCCTGGCAGCTTGACCGGGGCAAGACATCCCGGGACCTGGCAGTGGATATAGCCAGATGTAAGCTCTATGCTGTGGATGTTGCCAACCGCTGCGCCTATAAGGCAGTGGATATCATGGGTGCTTACGGGTTGTCTCCAGAGTACCGTGTCATCGGTCTATTAAGGGATGCTCTAGAGCTGGGCGTGGCTGCTGGTAGTCAAGAGGTAATGAAGATTACCATCGGAGCAACCATTACAAGGTAATCTGGCTCTATGGGGCTTGAAATCTTAGTTTGTATTAAACAGGTGCCGCACCCCGACCACTTCTCTGAAATCCGGCTAGATGTAGGCAGTGGGCGCATTATCCGGGCGGGTATCCCGGCAATAATAAATCCACTGGACCGCAATGCCCTTGAAGAGGGGCTGAGGGTTAAGGGGAGGTTTTCCGGGAGGGTAACCGTGATAAGCATGGGGCCTCCCCAGGCTCAAAAAGCTCTGGAGGAGGCCCTGGCAATGGGTGCGGATAGAGGCATCCTCCTTTGTGATGTGGCATTTGCCGGCGCTGATACTCTGGCAACTGCCAATACTTTATTTTATGCTATCCGAAAGCTGGGCAAGTTCGACGTTATCTATTGTGGGAATGAGACGGTGGATAGTGGTACCGCCCAGGTCGGCCCTCAACTCGCAGAACTCCTTGATATTCCTCAGGTGAGCGGTGTTCAAGAAGTTACTTTTGGTGACGAAAAGACCCTGGAGGTCAGGCGTGCCCTGGAGCATGGCTACATGAAGGTTAGGTTAAAGCTACCGGCTCTGCTTTGTGTAACCAGGGACATTAATAGGCCTCGGTTGCCTACAGTGCAGAGTATTATGGAGGTGGCACAGAAGGAGATGATTATCTGGAAGGCGAAGGACATCGAAGCTCCACCCGAGAGTGTTGGCCTCAAAGGCTCACCAACCTGTGCCGCCGGCGTTTACGAACACGAATCAGGACGGCGGCGCGAGATAATGCAGGGCTCTACCGAGGAGAAAGTTCAAAAGGCTGTGGCACGGCTTAAAGAACTGGGAGCGATATAGCGAGGCGCGAAAGCGTGAGTAATTCTGGGGAAATATGGGTCATTGGCGAGCAGCGCCGGGGGAGGCTTGAGGAAGTCTCACTGGAGCTTTTGAGCAAGGGGATGGCACTATCTCAAAGAATGGGTGTGACCCTTTCTGCGGTGTTGTTGGGGGATGAGGTCGGGGAAGCTGCCCGGGAGCTTGTCTTCCACGGTGCTGAAAAAGTTTACCTTCTTGAACATGCCCGGCTCCGGTATTATCAGAGTGAGGCATATGCCAGGTTGCTGGCCGGGGTTATCAAAGAGCGTGAGCCGCAGATAATTCTGATTGGTGCCACTGAGATTGGTAAGGAGCTGGCACCCAGGGTTGCGGCCAAGTTGAGGACAGGGTTGACAGCGCACTGCATCGACCTTTATGTTGGCGAGGTTGATGCTACTCCTCAGCTCATTCATGTAGTTCCTGGATGGGGTGGCAATTTGGTTATGCACATCATTTGCCCGCAAAGGAGACCGGAGGTGATCACCGTGAAACCCGGAGTGCTACCCAAGGCGGTAAGGGCAGAAAAAAGGAAGGGCAAGATAATCAGGGTCAAACCTGATGTAAGAGATAAAGATTTCAGTCGGATAGAGACTGTGGAGGTGGTTAAGGAGCCGCCCAAGGGTAAATCACTGGAGTCGGCTGATGTTGTGGTTTGTGGGGGTTGGGGCATGAATGCCCTTGGCGGCTTTTCCAAGGTGCAGGGACTTGCCGATATTCTGGGAGGAGTCGTTGCCGGCACCAGACCGGCCATGGATAAGGGCTGGGTTGAGGAAGCCCGGATGATAGGGCAGAGTGGGAAAACGGTTAGCCCGGAACTGTTCGTAAGTTTGGGGGCCTCAGGGGCGATGCACTACACTACCGGCTTTATGGGTTCTAAGGTAGTTCTGGCTGTAGACCGGAACCCGCAGGCTCCTATCTTTCAGATGGCTGACATCGGCATTGTTGGCGACTTGCGCGAGGTTCTTCCCTGTCTTATTGAGGAACTTAAGAAAGAGAGAATGCCCAGGAAATCTTGAACTAGGATAAGGAGGAAAGCCAAGGCATGGACATTGTTGAAGCTATCAATCAAAGGAAAAGCATTCGGGCTTTTAAATCCGACCACGTGCCCAAGGAAATCATGAAGGAGATAATGGAGCTGGCTTTGCGAGCTCCTTCCTGGGGGAATACTCAGCCCTGGGAATTCGCCATAGTGACCGGGAAAGAACTGGAGGAAATAAGACAAGCCTTCGTTAAAAAGGCAGCAGAGGGCCACAATCCAGACACAGACATCCCTCGTCCTCGAGGATTTCCCCAGCCCTATGATACTCGTTACCGCACTTTAGGCAGGAAAGTTCTCGAGTTAAAGGGAATAAGCAGGGAGGATAAGGAGAAGAGGGGGAGGTGGCTCTTGCAGGGCTTAAGACTGTTTGAAGCTCCTTGCGTCATCTATATCTATATTGACCGCTCTTTCTACCAGCAGGGCGACGGGTTAAATATCTGGCCTGTATTTGATTGTGGTTTGGTGGCTGAGAACATCATGCTGCTGGCTACCAGGTATGGGCTAGGAACTATTCCTCAAATACAGGCTGTCGTGTATCCTGATGTGTTGAGGAAGGTGTTGGGAATACCAGATTCCAAGCTTATAGTGCTGGGAATATCCGTTGGCTACCCTGACTGGGATGATCCTGTAAATCAGCTCCGCTCCGAAAGAGAGCCGTTGGACAATGTCAGCACCTGGTATGGCTTTGATTAAAAGATACAACAGGCATATCCCTGAGCGCGAAAATAAGTAATTCCTGATACCTTGTATACGATTGTGCAATATGTCGCGAGACTGTGATTTTTGGCTATTGACAAGGTGAACGGTAGTGTGCTTAGGCCTTCAGCATCTCTTTCTTCCGCAGCACCTTCTGCACGTCTTTTTTGGCACCAACCTTCTGGAAGACGGCAAGTGCTTCATCCAGGTCCTCATGCGCCTTCTCCCGGTCTCCCTTGTCGCCGCGAGCCAGGTACATCAATCCTCGCTCATAAAGGGTCTTGGCTTCATCCCAGGGGAGCTGGTATTGCCTGTTGATTTGAACTGCTTTGTCAAAAGACTCGGTCGCTGTATCCCAGTCCTTTCGCGCTGCGGCCAGCATGCCTCTGGCCAGATACATGGGTGCAGGCAGGCCATACCAATTCTGGTCTGGTTTCATGAGCTCAAATCCCTTGCTTACATACTCTTGCGCCTTGTCAGGCTGGCCCGTCTTGAGGTAAAGCTCAGCCAGCACCGGAAGCACCCACAGCTCAAAAAGCACGT
>JAOUFZ010000145.1 GCA_029857995.1 Dehalococcoidia bacterium | reverse complement strand
CAAGGCTGCGGGGCTGGTTCAAGTCCCGCCGCCACTTTCGATTTTTACAATGAAAGCCAACGTGTCCGTCTAAACGAGCTCCACAGTATCTTTGTGTTCGGGGACCTTTACGATCCACCCGGTCCTTTCGTTCAGGACCTTCGCAAAGCTGGTGGCTGCTTTTTCTTCCCCGTGAGTGACAAAGACACAGCGCGGTGGGACACGAATGTCAGCTAGCCAGGCTAACAATCCATCACGGTCGGCGTGAGCAGAAAACCCATCGATTTTTTCAATGTGTGCTCTCACCGGATACATTTGCCCCAGGAGACGGATTTCCTGGGCACCATCCAGCAGTATCCTGCCCGGCGTCCCTTCCGCTTGATAGCCGATGAATAATATCGTGCTTTCCGGCCTCCTGATGTTATTAACAATGTGGTGCTTTACACGGCCACCGGTTACCATACCGCTACCGGCTACGATGATGCTGCTTTCCTTCACGTCTTTGATGGCCCTGGACTCTTCTTCAGTCTGCACCATTTTCAGGTTTTCAAAACTAAAGAAGGAATTACCCTGGCGCAGACGCTGCATCATTTCTTTATCGAAGAGCTCAGCATGACGTTTAAATACTTCGGTAATCCGTATCGCCATGGGGCTATCCAGAAAGACAGGTACAGGTGGAATTTCTTTGCGTAAAAATAATTCGTTCAGGTGATACAGCATCTCCTGGGACCGCTCCAGAGCGAAACTGGGGACAACGATGTTGCCCCCGGCGCTCACCGTCCTGTTGATACAATCGCGCAATTGTTTTTGAATGTCAATGTTCTTGTGCTCTTCGTGAGTACGGTCGCCGTAGGTCGCCTCTATAACTATATATTCCGCCTCATGGAAAAGAGCCGGGTCATTTACTATAGGACGGTCAGGCTCGCCGATATCACCGGAAAAAATCACTCTGTGGTTCTTACCATCCTTTCGGATATTCATGCCTATGACCGCAGAGCCGAGCACGTGACCTGCTTCATAATAACAGCCTTCGATATTGCTATTGATTCCGGCACAACTCAGATATTCCACGGCGGAGAAATGCGGCGCAACCGCTTCGGCATCTTCCACAGTGTAAAGAGGTATTTCGGGATAAGGGCCGCGGCGTCCTTCCCTTTTATGGCGCTCCTTCTTAAATGTGGCGTCCTCTACCTGCAACTTTGCGGCATCAAGAAGGATAATCTGGGCTATCTCTGCCGTCGCCTGGGTGCAGTATATCTTGCCCTGGTAACCTTCACGTACCAGTTTCGGTAACAACCCACAATGGTCCAGATGGGCATGAGTCAAGAAAACGGCATCGAGGGACTCGGGGGCAAAGGGAAATGGCTGCCAGTTTCTGCCCTGATACTTCCACTCCTGGTACATGCCGCAGTCTATAAGCACGCGGGTATCCTGGCTCTCCAAAAGGTAGCAGGAACCAGTGACATTCCGCGCTGCACCCAGAAACGTCAGTTCAGCCAGCATAGATAACGCGACCCCTTGGTAATTTGTTCAGCCAGGAAATCTCGCACGGCATATTCCCAGTCATTATAGCCTACTGCTTGTACGGCGGTGCAAATCCCGCCAGTGCCGCCTAGTCTTACCTCTGAATACCTTTAACTTTCCTTTTTCTGATTAGAACAATATGTACCGTAACCCCGATAGCGACACAAATTAGCACTATCCTGATAACTGTATTCTGTACTCCAAAAGCTATAGTGAGTCCGATAGTGAGCCAGAGTAGAAGGATGGTAAATATCTTTGTTCTTATAGGCATCCCTCTGCCTTCGATATAGTCCCTGACATAGGCTCCAAATATTCTGTTGTTTATGAGCCACTGATAAAACCGCTCGGAGCTCCGCATATAGCAGGCAGCGGCGAGCAATAGGAACGGGGTTGTCGGTAGAATCGGGACGAAAATGCCGATGATCCCCAGTCCTGTGGATAGAGTCCCTACTCCAATTAAAAGCCTTCTCTTTGCTGTTGTCCGCATCTATGGTTTATGATCTAGCCTCTTCTGCTTTTATGATATCTTGGATAGAATACGTGCCACAAGGCTACTGACCTCTACATGACTACCCTGGTTGGCGACTCAAGTCGTGTCGCTCTTATTTCGATTTCACCACTTCAGGGGTTCCCAACCATCTGGGAGTTCTGTCCATATATTCACGGTATGCGTCGCCATATTTTTCCAGGCAGTGACGTTCCTCATCCTTTGCAGAGATGCCAAACAAGACCACCCAGATAATCGTAACCAACAGGAAGATCCATGAAGCTGAAGCTATGCCGACACCAAGGTATATCAGGACTAGCGCTGCATAGATCGGATGCCGGGAATAGCGGTACACTCCTCTGGCAACCGGCTCATTGATTGGTGTCGTGGCAAAGTCAATTGTAGCAATTGTAAGTGTGACCAGACCTAGCAGGAAGATAACCAGACCTACGGGAAACCACGCCGTACCCAGTTTGAGCGGCAGGAAAATGGAGTATGCGGTAGACAAAAGCCACAAGAGCGTAGATAGAATGTTGAGAATCTTGTGTCCTTGGCTGGGTTTCGTGTCAGGTGCCTCTCCAAATCTCCGGTACAACTTCTTATCAGCCATTATTACCAGGTTTTGTATTAGTGACCAGATCATGAAAATCCAGGCATTCCATACACCTATCTCGAAAGCCGGTACAAGTGACATGGGTCACCTCCATCCAGTCAAAGTATGTGATCATACGACCGCATTTGTTCTTCGCTGACCAGGTATTTGCAGGTGAATTATATACCAAATTCGTCTTGACTCTATTCGAATTCCCGGCCATCATCTAGCATCTCGAAGAGGCCTCTGGTCACTCATGCAGGTCCCGCAGCCTTTCTCCGTGACAGCGTGGAACAAAGGGGGGATAGCTTGAATACTTTTTTATGGCCTCTTTAGCCCGAGCTATGATCTCCTCGTCAGACACCTTGTACGATGTTATGGCAAAAGAGCCCGCCACCTTGCCCTGTCTTTTCTCTATTTTGGCCGTTATGTTCGCCAGAGATTTGTCGGCACTGTCGCCACTGGGCGCCTTACTAATCTCAGCTGCGAATGATAGTCCGCCAATTCCTCATTTTATCAGTGCTGAAGCTAAAGCCAAACAGGCTGCCTTATCCCCCTTGCCTTTCTTTCACCAGTGTATGCACCACTGACGGGTCAGCCAGGGTGGTTATGTCACCCAGGTTATCAACATCACCGGCTCCAATCCTGGCCAGAATTCTCCTCATGATCTTACCGCTTCTTGTCTTGGGTAGAGCATCAGCAAACTGTATCTTGTCGGGAGTGGCTATGGGCCCTATCTCTTTTCTGACATGGGCCACCAGCTCCTTTTTCAACTCATCGGATTTTTCCACATTAGCCATCAGGGTAACAAAGGCATATATGCCCGTTCCCTTAATTTCGTGTGGAATACCCACCACTGCTGCTTCAACCACTTTAGCGTGGGATACCAGAGCGCTTTCCACTTCAGCGGTGCCTATGCGATGCCCTGATACGTTGATAACATCATCAATCCGCCCCATCAGCCAGTAGTAACCGTCCTCGTCAACTCTGGCTCCGTCTCCCGTCGTATAGACACCGGGGAACTGGACGAAGTAGGTATTCTTGAACCTTTCCGGGTCACCATAGACCCGACGCATCAGGCCGGGCCAGGGCCGCTTGATTACCAGCTGACCACCTTCATTTACGTCCGCCGGTGAGCCGTCATCTCTGAGCACGGCTAACTCAATCCCGGGGAACGGCAGCGTAGCCGAGCCTGGTTTCATGGGAGTAGCTCCAGGCAGTGGGCTGATTAGTGCGGCGCCGGTCTCGGTCTGCCACCACGTGTCTACTATCGGGCGTTTGCTTTTCCCGATTGTGTTGTAATACCACATCCATGTTTCGGGGCTAATCGGTTCGCCAACCGAGCCCAGGATGCGTAGCGAGCTCAGGTCATGCTTGTTCGGCCAGTCATCCCCTTCTATCATGATGGCACGGAGCGCGGTGGGGGCGGTGTAGAAAATACTGACCTGGTACTTTTCAACCATCTCCCAGAACCGGTCGGGGTGAGGATAGTTGGGCACGCCCTCGAACATGAGGCAGGTGGCGCCGGCAGCCAACGGGCCATAGACGATATATGTGTGGCCTGTAACCCAGCCGATATCAGCGGTACACCAGAAGGTGTCCTCT
>JAOUFZ010000144.1 GCA_029857995.1 Dehalococcoidia bacterium | reverse complement strand
GGGGAGGCATAAATCGGGATTGATTCGATATCTCAGACGTCTGCCTTCTCTTATCTTGGTAACGTAGCCATCGGTTTCAAGGTCAGTGATTATTCTGTGTATTGTCTTCTCAGTAATGCCTATCGTCAGAGAGATTTCCCTAATAGTAATGCGTGGTTGTTGAGCAATCTGGCAAAGCACCAGAGCGTGATTTGTAACAAATTTCCACCCCGCCATGGTTACATCTCCTCCTGAAAATTAGCCTTACATCACCCCCCCCCAAAAAAAAATATTTTCACAAAATTTTTCCGCCCAAGGCTAGAACCTCTTGACAACTCCAATAAAGGCTGTACAATTAAGTCAAGAAATACATTTCATATAGTTGAAAACATGTAGATTATAACATGGAAAGGAATTCAGGTCAAGTAATTCCTGTATATTGCAGAATTTGACCGAAGAAAGGGGACAAAACGAATAACGAATAATGTAGAGAAAAAGCTGAGCAGGAATCAGTTAAATTAGAGTATAAATTTTTTATGACGGAGGAAAAGGAAACTAAGTGAAAACATCACTGGCAAGACTCAAAAGTCAAAGTGTGCATGAATCGGAGGAATGCTGCCTGGAAAGCTGCAGCAACAACGACCCAGAAGAGCAACCTCCCGGTAAATGCAGCGTCTCTGACGATCTGGAGGAGGAACCTCCTGGTAAAATAGCCACGACCAGGTACAGATTCTTTGGAGATATACCAGACAGCCTCTGGAATAACTGGAAGTGGCAGTTCCGTAACAGAATTACCCGTGTCGGGCAACTAACCCAATTCATTCATCTATCCGCTGAAGAGCAGACGCAGCTCAAATTAGTAACCATGCGCTATCCCCTGTCCATAACTCCATATTATCTATCACTGATCAACCGTGATGATCCCGATGACCCGATAAGAAAGCAGGCGATACCCTCCCCTATGGAAATGACTATGGGGTCGATGGGTTTAGAAGACCCACTCGATGAGAAAAAAGACACAGTAGTTCCTGGGCTGGTCCACCGCTACCCCGACCGGGTACTTCTAGTGCTTACTGACATCTGCCCCATGCTCTGCCGACACTGCACCCGAAAGAGAGAATGGCGAAATGGCGGTTGGGTGCGATCCCCTGCTGAAGTCGACGCCATGCTAGACTATATAAGCCAGCACAAGGCTGTCAGGGATGTTATTATCTCAGGTGGTGATCCCCTGACACTTTCTACCCGTCTCCTTGAGAACATTATTAGCCGAATAAGAAAGATAAAGCACGTCGAAATCATCCGTATCGGCACTAGGTTCCCGGTGGTGCTACCCCAGCGCATAGACAATGAACTATGCAGTATGCTGGCTAAGTACGGTCCTATATGGCTTAATACACATTTCAACCATTTTCGGGAGATAACTCCGGAAGCTGCTGAGGCATGTGACCGTCTGCTGCGGAGTGGCATTCCGGTAAACAATCAGTCTGTCCTGCTGCGCGGCATTAATGACAGCGTTGAAGCTCAAACGAGACTATGCCATGAACTTCTCAAAATAAAGGTGCGCCCTTACTATCTCTTTCAGTGTGATGAGGTACAGGGCACTGAGCACCTGCGCACACCTGTGGAGACCGGCATGAAGATAATTGAGGGAATGCGCGGGCACACATCAGGGCTGGCTATTCCGACCTTCGTGATAGACCTGCCCCAGGGCGGTGGCAAGATCCCTCTCCAACCAAACTATATTCTGGCACAAACTGAAAGTGAGCTTGTGCTACGAAATTATGAGGAACGCATTTTCCACTATCGAAACCCTACAAAGCCAGCGTGTCCCGAAATGACTGCTGAGGTGTCATATCCAGCCGGCAGTGCCAGTGCGAACGTGCCTCAAGAAGCGTTGCCAATTCGGGTTAGAAGGAGTTCTGGATGCGGATAGGCTTGTCATATGACCTGAAGGAGACAATCGCGCTCCAGCAAGCTACCTGCGATGACATTTGTGAGGAATATGACTCTTCGGAAACTGTGGAGCTCATAGCCACATCTCTTGAAGCTGAGGGGCACACAGTAACCATGCTTGGCGGTGGCCGGGAGTTTTTGGGCAGGATTCTTCAGGAGAAGGTGGATTTCGTCTTCAACATCGCCGAAGGGCGAGGTACCTACCGCAGTCGGGAAGCTCAGGTGCCTTCAATCCTCGAGATGCTAAACATACCCTATTCCGGTTCCGACCCACAGTGTCTGGCCATATGCCTGGACAAACCTCTGACGAAAAAACTAGTCGCATTGGAAGGAGTGAGTACCCCGACTTGGCGCGTAATCAATGATAGGCAGGAGCTACGTCAGATAGACTGTTGCCGTTTCCCTTTCCCGGCTATCATCAAGCCAGCATACGAGGGCTCAAGCAAGGGAATTCGCCTCACTTCAGTTGTGGAAAATGCCAACCAGGCGAATGAGGCAATAGAGAGCTTATTGGATAAATATCACCAACCAGCAATGATGGAAAAGGTTATCTTGGGTGATGAGGTCACCGTGGGAGTCATAGGCAACTCGCCACCCAAAGTCCTGGGTGTGATGCGCATACTCCCGAAAAAAAGGAACGATTATTTCCTCTATACGCTTGAGGTGAAACGCAACTATCTGAAGTTGGTTGATTATGAGTGCCCGGCCGGTCTCGAGGAGAAGGTACTGCAGCGTATACAAGCTTCCAGCCTCAAGGCATATCAGGCTCTGGGGTGCCGGGACTTTGCCCGGCTGGACTTCCGGATCAGCGCAGGGGGAGTGCCGTATTTTCTGGAAGTAAACCCTCTGCCCGGACTCGGTACCCACAGCGACCTGGTCATTATGGCAAGAAAATTGGGATGGAATCATAGACAGATTCTAAGCGGCGTACTCAGTGCTGCACTAGAGAGATATCCACAATGCGTATGCGTATAGCCCTCGTCTACAACGAACCGCAGAGGTCAGACTATGGGGCCGTCGACGAATACAACGCGGTGCTCGCTGTGCTTGAGGCAGTGGATGCGGTGCATCAGGCCTTGCTTAAGCTCGACTTTGACGTCACCGTGGTCTCTTTAGTGCCGCCACTTGAGCAAGCTGAGAAGGAGCTGAGAGACCTCGATACGGACTTAGTTTTCAACCTTTTCGAAGGCTTCTGTGACAACCCTGAGACCGAAGCAGTAATACCAGAAATCCTGTCGCAAATGGGTATTCCGTTTACTGGCTGTCCCGCACCAGTACTAAGACTGGCTCTCGATAAGGCTAAGACCAAGCTAATTCTCAAAGCTGCCGGAATCAAGACGCCGGACTTTCAGCTACTGAATCCCAGGACATTAGACATGTTCCGGCTAGACTATCCCTGCATTGTCAAGCCTTGCCGTGGTGATGCCAGTAACGGTCTATCAGCGGAGAGCGTGGTTCATGACTTTTCGGCTCTGGAAAGACAGGTTAGCAGGATATGCTACTTTTTTGGTGGCGATGCCCTCGTTGCAAAGTTCCTCCCCGGTCGTGAGTTTAATGCCACTGTCATGGGTAACTCCGAACTCACTGTCTTGCCCGTGTCGGAAATCGTCTATTCTCTCCCCCCTGGAATGCCGGAAATTCTTACCTTTGACGCCAAATGGGAGGATGATAGCCTTTATTTTGAAGGCACAAAGCCAGTCTGCCCGGCTGAGATCGAGGCTGAAGAGCAGCACCACATTGCCGAAACAATAACAACGGTTTACAGACTGCTTGGCTGCCGGGGCTATGCCAGAGTGGACATGCGGCTGGACGGGGAGGGACAGCTAAACGTCATCGAGGCAAACCCCAACCCTGACATTTCCCCCGGAACCGGCGCGGCACGCCAGGCGGAAAGCGCCGGCATGACCTATAGTCAATTCATTGAGGGAATCGTACAACTGGCCCTTGAAGGGAAAGACGATGAAAATCGATGTCCGCTTTATGTCCCACGAAGACAAACCCCGCATAACAGAAATACTGCGCGCCACACCAGAATTCAAACCCTTTGAAGTGGCGGTAGCCGAGGAACTAATTGACTGCTATCTTAATGACCCCTCAGGCTCAGGCTACCACATCCTCGTTGCTGAGGTTGACTCCACTGTAGCAGGTTATATCTGCTACGGGCTCACGCCGCTGACTGAAGGGACGTGGGATATCTACTGGGAGGCTATCGCTCGAGAAAAGCAAGGTCAAGGGATAGGCAGCGCCCTCATGAAGTCCGCGGAAAAGGAGATCGTGAAAG
>JAOUFZ010000143.1 GCA_029857995.1 Dehalococcoidia bacterium | reverse complement strand
GAAATTAACTGGAAATTGGCGAATCCGGCCACAGAAAACAGAGTAAATATAGTGTAGAGCCAGAAAACCCTGGGAAGTCTATCCTTGATGTTTTGCCTGCTTGTTTTCCCAGATGTTTCAAGTTTCTGCGGTGAAGGGACTTTCTTCCTGGCTATGCCTAGAACAACCAGAGCTAGCAAAGCGGGTATCCATAACAGAGTGAAGCCTTCACGATATCCGCCGTTGAAAAGGAAGACAAGGGAAAACACGATAGGACCGATGATGGCGCCGATCTGGTCCAATGCCTCATGAACAGCAAACCCCCAGCCCCTCCCCACCCCTTTTGCGGCATAAGAAAGCATGGTATCTCTTGCTGGACTTCTTATTGCCTTCCCCATCCGTTCCAAAATGATAAGCACGGCAGCAAGCTGCCAATAGCCAGCAAATGCCAGCAAGGGAATGGAAAAGAGCAATCCATAGCCAACAAAGGTCAAAAGCCAATATGCCTTAGTGCGATCAGCAAGATAGCCAGAGGCCAGGCGCAGAGCATAGCCCGCGAATTCGCCAATGCCAGCCACCAAACCGACGACACCAGGACCCGCCCCCAGCGTATCCCCCAGGTAAGGCCCGGTAACACTCCTGGCCCCTTCATAAGTTACGTCCCCGAATAGGCTGACAATCCCCAGGAGAATGATGAAATACATGGTGAATACCTTTGTATTCTTAAGCTACTGTGTATCCGGCAGTCTTGTCTTGGCCATAAGGAGAGGCGTTGAACGTTCTCAATAAAGTCCGGCAACTATGCTATAGCTTTGCCCTTAGCTTCTGGTATGTGGCACCCACAGCTTCTGAGATGACTTTGGTATCAGACAACACCGGCATGAAGTTAGTGTCACCCTGCCACCTGGGGACTATGTGAGTATGGAGGTGCTCCGCTATACCAGCTCCGGCCACTTTGCCCACATTCAAGCCAATATTGAAACCAGCTGGCTTCATTACTTCTCTTAGAAGCCCCAAACCTTTCTTGATAATGTCAAAATGTTCCTTCGCTTCTTCATCCGTCAAGTCCTGCAAATTCGCTATGTGCCGATAGGGCGTGACCATTAGATGCCCGGGATTGTAGGGAAAGGCGTTCAGGATTATGAAATTATGTTGACCACGATAAAGAATGAAGTTTGCCTCGTCGTTATTTTCCCTGGGTTTCTGACACAAGATGCAGCCGCTTTCTGTGGCCATTTGTATATATTCTATTCGCCAGGGTGCCCAAAGATATTCCATCAAACCTACATAGTATGCTGATTCCGGGTCAAGTGCAATAGGATTCGTAATTTGAGATGGGAATTCTGGGCGTGCCAGAGCGAGTTGACTAGGTGATCCAGACGAGAATAGAATACCTCGGGGGTAATATGCTTGAGGTCTTGACCCAGAAGTTGACTGCTGTATTTGATAAGCTTGGCAGGAAAGGCAAGCTTAGCGAGGGGGACATTGACGATGCCTTACGCCAGGTACGGCTGGCGCTCCTGGAAGCAGATGTAAATTTCAAGGTAGTCAAGGAATTCCTATCCAAGGTGCGAGAGCGCGCTCTTACCTCTGAAGTGTTACGCAGCCTGACGCCAGCCCAGCAGATTATTAAAATCGTTAACGAAGAATTAGTTGCTATCCTGGGCGGAGAGTCCGGCCGTTTAGCTTCGGTTACTGACCTGCCAGCGGTCGCTTTGCTCGTAGGATTGCAGGGCTCGGGCAAGACCACTACGGCGGCGAAGTTAGCTGTTCAGCTCAAACATCTGGGGCAGCGTCCTTTGTTAGTAGCTGCTGATACTCGCCGACCTGCTGCCATTGAACAACTGAAATTACTGGGCAAGCAACACGACATCTCGGTATACAGTGAGGATGCTACCGTAGCATCAACCACAATTTGCCAGCATGCTCTGAAGCAGGCTAAAGAAATGGGAATAGCTTGGGTCATAATAGACACTCAAGGGCGCCTCCATATTGACGAAACCATGATGCAGGAATTGGCTAATATCAAATCCCTGCTACAGCCTTTGGAAGTATTACTCACGGTAGATGCCATGATTGGGCAGGATGCCGTGAAGGTGGCTCAAGAATTCCACAGTCGCATCGGGATCACGGGACTCATTTTGACGAAGATGGATGGAGATGCCCGAGGTGGAGCTGCCCTATCCATCAGATTTGTTACCGGGGTGCCCATAAAATACCTGGGCACGGGTGAGAAGATGGATGCGCTGGAAGTATTTCATCCCGACCGTTTAGCATCTCGCATTTTGGGAATGGGTGATATGCTCACCCTTATCGAGCAAGCTGAGACAGCTTTTGACCAGCAACAGGTCAAGGATTTGGAAGGCAAGATGCGCACCGGCGATTTCGATCTTGAGGATCTTCTCAGTCAAATGCGCCAAATTCACAAGATGGGGCCCCTAGGACGACTGGTGGAAATGATACCTGGCTTTTCCAGATTCGCTTCTCGTCTGCCAGATGACGAAGGTGAGAAACAGCTAAAGAAGATAGAAGCGATTATTTTGTCTATGACTTACGAAGAGCGGCGCAATCCAGCCATTATTGACGGCAAGCGGCGAAGCCGGATTGCTCGTGGCAGCGGCACCACGCCCAAGGATGTCAACCAGCTTCTCAACCAGTTTCGTGAGATACATAAGTTGTCCAAGTCACTGTCACGAGGCAAGTTGCCTACAAAGATGGGCAACATATTTGACATTCCCTTGAGGTGAAATCAATCTAAACCAGCCCGATTCGCTTTGATTTCAGATCCATCGGTTTCCCATGAAAATCGCAGGATGTTCGTCGGTGGTTTTAGTCTAGATAGCCCTTGAGCTTGCGACTACGGGTGGGATGACGTAACTTACGCAGAGCCTTGCCCTCAATCTGTCGTATTCTTTCCCGAGTCACACTGAATTCTTTGCCCACCTCTTCCAGAGTTCGAGCATGTCCGTCTTTGAGGCCAAATCTAAGCTGCAACACCCTTTTTTCGCGCTCGGTAAGCTCGCCAAGCACCTTATCTATTTGCTCCTTGAGTAGCTGCTGTGACGTCGCCTCGGTCGGCGCTAAGCTGGCATGATCTTCAACAAGGTCGCCCAACCGACTGTCTTCATCTTCGCCGATGGGCATATCTAGTGATATTGGCTCACGGAAAAACAAAGCCATGACCTCTTCTACTCTTTCTGGCGACATACCCAGGCGGCCGCCAATTTCCTCGTAACTTGGCTCGCGCCCGAGTTCCTGAACCAACTGCCGCATTGTTCGCAACAGCTTGTTAATTGTTTCTACCATATGCACCGGAATGCGAATAGCACGCGATTGGTCAGCTATGGAGCGAGTAATGCCCTGTCTGATCCACCAGGTAGCATAGGTACTGAACTTGTAGCCTTTTCTATACTGAAACTTATCTACAGCCCGGATAAGGCCAATATTACCCTCCTGGATGAGCTCAAGGAGAGGCATGCCATGCCCAATATACTTCTTGGCTATACTCACCACCAAGCGTAGATTTGCTTCTGTGAGGTGCTTTTCTGAGGCTTTTGCTTCGGCCTGTACCTGCCTGAAGTAAGCTTTGAACTCATTACTATGAGAATCGAGCCGAGACAGGAACTTGTCGTCGGCCACGAGAGCCTTCAGCTTTTGCCATGAAGTCTTGTCCTTAGCCAGAAGTCCTAGCAGTTGCGGGGGCAAAAGCTGAGTGTTTACGGAGAGATTTACTATGGCATCTTCGGCTGTCGCGGTTCCTTTGCCTATGCCCTTACCACTTGCCGCTATTAGCGATGCGTCTATAACACTATCAATCGCAGAGCGAAACTTGGGATTTCTGATCGTCTCCACCACGTTTCTGGACGAGGCGATACCAATATGCTCTTCGATAATCTTAGCAACGGGGTACGCCTTGGACAGTTGAGAACTTAACTGAACGACTATCTCAACAGGTGAAGGGAACTTTTTATACTTCTTAAAATGGTTTTCTTCGATTTCATCTAGGTTCCTGCCCAGCTCTATCTTCCGGCATAGCAACTTCTCCTCATTGACGTTGAGAAGCGGCACTCTGCCAATTTCTTGAAGATACATACGAGCCGAGTCATCTGTTATCTCATGTTCTTCCAGCGGTGCCGGTGGCTTGATTTCCTCGGTTTCCTCAGCTAGAAAGTCTTCGCCTTCTTCTTTTTCCTCAACTTCCTCGGCTAAGGCGCTGACATCCTCGACCTCGGCTTCGTCACTGAGCAAGCCTTCGGCTACCGCCTCGTCA
>JAOUFZ010000141.1 GCA_029857995.1 Dehalococcoidia bacterium | reverse complement strand
CCGTTATCGAAGCGAAACAAGCGGCAAGGAAGCGAGGCGGCGCGTTGACCGTGGTC
Source organism: Dehalococcoidia bacterium (assembly GCA_029857995.1). GTDB lineage: Bacteria > Chloroflexota > Dehalococcoidia > GIF9 > AB-539-J10 > RBG-13-51-36. Next base: position 4,226 of record JAOUFZ010000141.1, on the reverse strand, counting down.
GCATCCATTTGCGGAACTGACGACGACCCACAAGACCTGAGTCTGCAAACCAGGATGCTCCAGAAAAGAGACGTGATCGTGTTCCATAGCAACGCTAAAGCGGCACATTTCTGTTGCGACCTTATTAGGCGCCGATTAGGAGGATGCCATGCAGACAAAAGTTGACGAACTATTACATAAGCCACTCGTTGTCATCAACCTGGGACTGAAAAGATTTGCCGAAAGCCTTGAAGAACAGAAAGTCGAGGTTGTTCAGGTAGATTGGGTTCCGCCAGCTGGTGGAGATAAAGCCATGGCAGAGCTGCTAGACCAATTGCTTTAGAGCAAAACGAGGAGAACGATCATGAGGGTGAAACGAAACGCAGACTGGTTGTGGTCACCGTTGGCGGGAATGCCCTGGTTCGCGAAAAGGGCAAAGAGAATTGCCGGTGGCTGAACGAGGTTTGAGAACATATGTAATTGCTCTTGGGGGTAACGCAATTCTCAGGGCTGGTCACAAGGGCACCGTAGAAGAGCAGCTCCATAATCTGAACCAGACTGGCAGGCAATTGCTCGAGTTATTGGGAGGTCGTAACCGCGTTGTTATCACACATGGAAACGGACCACAGGTGGGGAATCTTCTTCTTGCTTTGGAGGCGGCGAAGGAGGTCCCGTCAATGTCGCTTGATATCTGTGGGGGCACAACACAGGGGTTTATGGGCTATATGATTCAGCAGACTCTGGACAATTGCTTGAGGGAAAAGGGGCTTGCCCACAACATTACCACCGTTATCTCTCAGGTAATCGTGGATGAAAATGATCCTGCTTTCGGGCACCCCACAAAGCCGATTGGCCCTTTTTACACCCTTGAGGAAGCCATGCGGTTGGAAAGGGAGAGAGGTTGGCAAATAATCAAGGATGCGACCCGGGGCTATCGCCGGGTAGTTGCATCTCCAGAGCCGCTGGAAATTCAACAGGCGAGGATAATCAGGAGCATGCTAGATGCTGGTGAAAATGTAATCGCCGCCGGGGGTGGTGGTATTCCGGTAATAAGAAGCCCCGATAGGTCACTCCGCGGCGTTGAGGCTGTAATAGACAAAGACCTTGCCTCAGCAGCTTAGGGCTTGACATAGACGCAGACGTTCTCCTTATTTTGACCGCTGTGGAAAATGTTTTTGTTGATTTTGGTCGCCCCTCTGAGAAGCCTTTGCATCTTATTACGGTCACCGAGGCAGAGGCGCTCCTTGAAAAAGGCCAATTCGGGATCGGTAGCATGGAGCCGAAAATACGAGCGTCCATAAAATTCCTTAAAGGTACCCCAAGGGAGTACAAGCGTGAGGTAATAATTACTACGGCTGAAAGGGCGATGGAAGCACTGAGAGGAGAAGCCGGAACGCGGATAGTCTTGGACTCTAATCGTGAATCGTCAGCGTAAATGGGACACTTTCGGGCTTTTGTCTAATGAAAGACGCCCTGGACTATCGTTAAAGCTCAAAATCACCATGACGAGCACAACACTTGAGTTAGTGCTAACCTATGGCCTTAGAAGCAGCGTCAATATAGTACCTAGGATGACATTCAATAGCAAGAATACTAGTGTCGCCTTAGCACTGACCACAAATGCGTAGAGGGTCTGAAAACGATGTCCCTTGCGGAGATGTAATCCCATATCTAGGCAGACACGGGCATCACCAGTAGGTGTAAGCAGAATCCGTCCACTTGTCACCCTGATGATGTCTCCGACCTTCGTTAAAGATACGACTACTGAAGAATCCCACTCGCGAACCGTCTGAAAATTCGACATAGACGTTCTCCTTGTTTTGACGGCTGTGGATAATGCCTGCAAATCAACCTCCGGGTGACCTTCGTGAACCTATAACATATCACCATCACCTTTTTGGTCAAGAGCCGTCTGTTGATAGGACTGAGGAAATATACTAAACTTAACGTAAGGTCTGTATGGTAACGTCCAGGAATATCTAAGCATTGCCGGTGTTGAAACCATCAGAGCAACAGAGAAGAAATGTTAGAGCAGGTTCAAAAGGCGTACGAAAGATTTAAAGAGACGAAAACTTTCGAATTCCCCACTTGGCTTTATGGTTCTCCCAAAGGAAAGCTGTTTAAACTAGAAGTTGAAGATTGCCCAAGATTTGGTAACACTGCTTACGTTGAATTCGATTCGCTGAGAACGGCTTTTCTAGTAATCGATATGCAGGTTGACTTCTGTGGTGAGAAAGGTTATGTCGATGTCATGGGCTATGATCTTTCTTTGACTGCTGCAACTATAAAACCTATTGAGAGTGTTTTGAACTGCGTCCGTGGTACTGATATCAAGGTTATTTACACTCGTGAAGGTCACGAACCTGACCTTTCGGACGCACCATTTAACAAGGTTTTGCGGAGCAAGATTATTGGTGATGGAGTAGGCATTGGCGATATTCCTCCTAATGGTCTTGGTCGCCTCTTAGTTCGTGGTCAAAAGAATTGGGACATTGTTAATGAACTTCACCCTATTGAGGGTGAATATATTGTTGATAAAGCTGGAAAAGGAGCGTTCGGATCAAGCACTATTCATATAGTGCTTAAAAATCTTGGTGTAACCCATCTGGTCCTCTCCGGGATCACCACTGACGTTTGCGTTCACACAATAATGAGAGAGGCTAATGATTACGGATATTGGTGTGTTCTCTTGAGAGACTGTACGGGAGCTACTGACTACGGCAACTATCAATCTTCTATTAAGTCAATTAAAATGCAAGGCGGCGTCTTTGGTTGGGTATCTGACTCCCAACGTTTCGTACAGGCTGTGAATGCGAACTTAAAATCACTTGCACGCTAAAAGTAACAGATTTCAAGTGTTAGCACTTTAACACCACATGTGGATAAGGCTTAAAGTATCATCCGGATTTTTTTGATGCAGCATGGAGGGTGTCTAGTTGTGGGAAAATTAGGATCACGGCGTAGCTTACACGTCAGGGCAAAAAGAGGATGTTTTGATGCGATTGCTGCAATTATCCAGGAAAGGTCGGGACAGCCTAAAGTGGTTTACCGACTGTCGGGAGATGCCTACCTCCTCGTGGAATACGGGGAAATGACTCTAGACCTCGATCTTAGATTTCGGGTGCACTCTCTAGAACAGTCAATTAAGAGTATTCCTGTTGAAGGAGTCCTAGAAACGGTGCCGGGTGTTTGTTCCTTGCTTATCAAATACAATGGGCTACAACTACCCTTAAGTAGGCTTCTTGATACCTTGAAATCAATTGAAAAAAGCCTCCCCCCAATTCAGGAAGTCGAAGTTCTCTCGCGAGTCATCCATCTACCAATTGCCTTTCATGACAAATGGACACTGGAGGCCATAGCCAAATATATCCAATCGGTGAGAGCTGAAGCTCCCTACTTGCCAGATAATGTGCAGTTTGTGGCCCGGTGTAACGGGTTAGAGAGTATAGAGCAAGTGATTACATACCTTCAAGCTACGCAGCACCTGGTCATTGGTCTGGGTGATGTATATCTCGGAGCCCCCTGTGCTGTGCCACTGGATCCTAGATACCGCTTGGTAGTTCCAAAGTATAATCCGGCGAGAATGTATACACCTGAGGGCGGTGTGGGTATTGGTGGCTCATATATATGCATCTATCCCATGGAGTCTCCGGGTGGGTACCAGCTCGTTGGACGGACCCTGTCCATATGGAATACTTGGCAGACTGTTCCTGCTTTTGCTGAAGCCCCGTGGCTGCTAAGGCTCTTTGACCGGATTCAATTTGAATCAACCAGTGAAGACGAATTATTAAACGCCAGAGAAGCGATGCTGAGCGGGAGTTATACTCTCCGAATTGAGGAGGAGACTTTTAGTGCCAAGGAATACAAGAAATTCCTCGACTCAGTTCGAGACGAAGCAGAGACGTTTAAAGCGAGGCAAAAACGCGCCGCAAAACAGTGGACCAAGGGATATTAAAGGTCTCGGGAAGGTTGAAACATGATAGAAGTAATCAATGCTGGTCTTTATACTACTGTCCAGGATTACCCGGGGCGTGTTGGTTATTGGAATGTTGGGATTCCTCCGTCAGGACCAATGGATGCACTAGCCTTCCGAATTGCCAATAAACTGGTGAGCAACGGGGACCACGAGGCGGGGTTAGAGATTACTGCTATAGGCCCTGCATTGAAGTTCTTGAGTGATGCCACGGTGGCTCTTGCTGGGGCCAAGCTCCAAGGTACAATTAATGGCAAAGAAGTTCCTTGGTGGG
>JAOUFZ010000142.1 GCA_029857995.1 Dehalococcoidia bacterium | reverse complement strand
ACAGGCCAGTATTCGGTAGCGATAGGGGCAGGGATTACTGGTCCCTGCCCCTATCGCCGCTGAATATGCTTTGTGAACCGCGAAGGAAAAGAGCAGGAAGACTAGAATGACCGTAGCCCCGAACAATAACTTGTTTTGTTACCCAGCTGCACAGGCCGTAGAAAAGTACGGCGCAAGTGTAGGGGCAGGCAAATGGCTCGGACGCCATACGCTGAATCGCTGTAATCGCTTCTGTGCAAGGCGTAGCGGAGTACTGTGATTATCACTATCATCTTCTACTATGATCTACTATGATTGGCACTATGACTGGCTGCTATGATTGACTAGGACTGCTACCGTGATTTTCCACTATGATTACTACTATGATTTGTCACAAAAACTGTACTAAGATTGGCTGCGATCGGAAGCTTTTTTCCACTCTTGATAGTAGCGGTAAGCTGAGTTCGGTTTTATGCCCAAAGCTTTCACTTCGGGGTCGCCCGGTCTCTTACCTTCGTCAAATAGGCGAAAAGCCCTTTCTTTCATGCTGTCTCTTCTTACAGCCTTTTCTCTAGCTGGCAGAATCTTATGTTTTACTTCCAGCTCGCCAAGCGCAGCCTTGGCGATATCGCCCACCTTCTGAGTCATGACACCCATTTCAATCATCTTGTCCATGCTACCGATACTCTTGAGATACTCAGCGAACTTATCTGGCACGTCAACTTCTCCCTCAAATCCTTGGACTCTATACGTGGTGTCGCCGTCCGAGGCTGCCAAAATTGCACATCCGTCAGGCCTCGCCTCACCATTGAGTAACCCCTTCAAAAGGACCAGTGGAATACTCTCCCAGAATACATAGCCACCTAGGTCCTCGGGTCTAAGAATTGAGTAATAATAACCAAGGAACTTTGGCTGCTTCAAGAGTGGCAAGCCGTTCTCGTCTTTTATCCATGGTAGAAGAAATCTGTATCCATCGAGGCTTATGTTCGCTGGTCTCAACCAGACCTCCGCATAAGCAACTGCAAAAACATCAAAGCTGAAATCGAGAGACGGCACTTCTTCAAAACTGTAGCTTGCTGATGGCAATGGGTAGTACCGCCTATAGTATTGAGATGGCAGAACGATAAACTGACGTAAGTCCTCCGGGCAAAGTTGCTCTAATCTCTTGTTAGCCATGCTGACCAGAGTACCATCAAAGTTTATTTGATCCTTTTTAGACAGGACATAATCAAAGTTGTGACTGGTATACCGCCTATCCTGAATTTTTGACTGGAAATAACTTCCTAGGTTTTTCTGCTTGTGGTCAAGTCGAGCGGTCAGTTTCGCCATTTCTTGATTAAGGCGATGATTGTATTCAATGGCTTTATTCGTGGCCTGCAGTTCTTGTACCTCTTTCTTCTTGCGCTCTTGAATTTCATTTAACCACCAGCGATAGTCGAAAGTCCTGGCGTCAGCCAGGTATGCTGTTCCCTTTTCCAGGTATGTATTTATAGCCTTCCCGACGGCTAGTATGAACTCATCGTGTTCTTTATCGTTCAGATATTTCTTGGCGTCATCAACAGGCGGTTCTATAGATACGAATGGAGCACGCCATCTGTCATCGTATTCCTTCTTGCGTCGTTCCCTCCTCAGCTCTTTGATATGTCTCTCTTATCAACGATTGAATTCGGATCATCGGGTCGATAACCTCTCTGTCATAGGCATAGGGGAAATACCTGTCTCCAACGTCCATGCACTTGAACAGCCAGTCTGCTATATCGGCCACACACTTACTAAATTCAACCTTCTCATCGTCACGTAGATAGGTATCTAGATCTGTGTTAAGCTGTTCTATGGTGAGTTGTCGTACCTGCGGTACTTCCCTCAGAATATGCTCCTGCCAATCACTGAAGCGCTTCAGTGCGCCGGGATTGAGTCTTTCCTTGTATTCGGGTCCTAAGCTAAATATCTCAGTCATCTTGCCGTCCAAGCAATCTCTGGCTATAATCTCTAAAAGGTCAAGGCGAAGGCAAGCGTGAAAGTTCTGTCTATTGTGACCCCAGCTCCACCAATTTAGTTATTCATGAATTGGGATAGATGAAGGAGTAGCAAGATGAAAGTCATAGGTATAGTCGGCAGTCCAAGAAAAAACGGCAACACAGAACTGTTAACTAAGCATACGCTTAAAGCAATTTCTGAAGAAGGATTGGATACCGAGCTTATTCGGTTAGCTGGCCTGGAAATAAAACCGTGCACTGCCTGTATGGCATGCAAGAAAGAAGAGGTTTGCTCTATTGAAGATGACCTATTTCCGATATACCTCAAAATGAAAGAGGCCGACGGTATAATTCTGGCTTCACCGGTATACTATGGCTCGGCGACGGCGTTGATTAAGGGACTTATGGAGCGCGTTGGCTACATTGCACGCTGGAATGGCGAACCCTTCCAGGGTAAAGTCGGTGGGGCATTGGTGGTGGCACGACGTGCCGGCCAGAACTTCACAATTGCTCAACTTACCTTGTGGTTTCAGATTCTGGGGTTTTATATTCCTGGTTCTACATACTGGAATGTGGCTATCGGCCGAGAAAAAGGCGAAGTGGAACAGGATGAAGAAGGACTCCAAACAGCCTGGAACTTCGGCAAAAATATGGCCTTTCTAATTAAGAAGTTGAGTACTTGACATAATCACACGCTTAGCCAATTTGTGTGGATAACATATCACCTACCTGTTTGCCAGACCTTCCTACAGACCTATCGCGGATATTGTGGAGTCATAGTCTCCTGAGAAACTCAGGACTGAGAGAGAAGGGTTTCTGACTGCCAGAACCTTTTCCAGTTCGCTAAGCATCTTCTCTCGATCTCGCGGCAACTTTCCTGTGACGGAAAGATAGTTAGAGGCGAGTCCTATAAAGTGTATTACATTACGTGACTTCCTAATGGAGGGGAGTGTCGGAATTGGCAGACGAGCATGGCGTAGGATCATGTGCTCTATAAAAGGCCTAGTGGTTTGAGTCCCCCTTACCGAGCATCACGAAATTTGCGAAAGGGTGGTTTCATAGTTATCTTCGGTATGCTATAACATGATTCTAACAAATGAAAAAAACACTCCGTGATAAATCAAGAGATGAATTAGCCCGGAACCTCAACTCCTTGGGTATTAGAGCGGACTTGGCTGAACGTGGGCGGGCTGAGGAAAAAATAGAGAATTCATGGTATCAACGTTCTTTGGGAATTATAGACATACCTGAAGGATCGGCCAGATGGATAAATATCTTGAAGAAAGATGCGAGTAAAAACAGCCCTCCTCTATGGTGGGTTGTTCTTTGTATACCGGATAAGAGACCCGTCCCGAATCACCATGTGGTTGACATAAAGACAGTAAGAAAAAGGTCATTCCCATTATTCGGGACAGTAGTCGATGTGACTTGGAAAGGTAGCGATCATCATACTGGACTAGCCGAAGTTCTTTCCAACAATGAAACAGTAAAAGACCTGGCGAAAAGGATTGGCACCCTGGTAATTCGGAGTTATGCCAAAGAGTTTGAAGGGTGGACACTGCAGGTGGATAGGCGATTTGAGCCAACAAACCAGGATTGGGCAACTATTCAGAGGATTGCTGATCATATCCTTTCATCACCTCGTATGTTCTAACTAAACCCTGGATATTTGGCGAGTAACCAAGGTTTGAAGGAAGAGGCAAACTGTATCAGGGAGTTATACGTGTCGCCGGACAGACATCCCGGATGCTTGTTTGAAGATAGATAATCAGTACCTATGGTTGCTTGAGGAGCAGTCACTATTACACGGTTAATCCGAACCTCAGTTCGAACGTTTTGCTGATTCTACCTATTGATGCCCAGGCTCTCAACCCTGGTTGCCAAACAACTTCTCCCGTAAGCTACCTTTCTTAACATCCCAACTCATTGTGCAGAAAAATTCCTTTAATGAACCACTTGACAAAATTCTTCAATGTGATACAATGGTGTAAAGTACTTTGTGCCACAAAGCACAATATTCAACGAATTATTAGAGGAGGTCCACCATGGTATCAGACGTGAATTTGAAGGAAATCCAGCGCAAGGTCTATATGTCATTTTTCCAGGATGGTCTTTGGGACATCTTCTTGGGGCTTTTTATAGTGGGGTGGGGTCTTGCCATACTTACTGAAGCGGCCTACCTGCCAGGGATATATTTTATAGGGATATATTTTGCGATATGGGGAATAAAAAAATGGCTCACCTACCCGCGTATCGGCTACGTCAGGTTCAGTGCGACAAGCCGGCGAAGAATAACGACAAGGTTTATTATTCTCTTGACAGTGGTG
>JAOUFZ010000031.1 GCA_029857995.1 Dehalococcoidia bacterium | reverse complement strand
GCAGCAGCTACTTCCGAGTATAAAGGAAAGAAATACTACTTCTGTGCTGTTGGCTGTAAGAAGGCTTTCGACCAGAACCCTGAGAAGTACCTCGCTGAGAAAAAGAATTAAACTTACAGGGGGGGGGGTAGATAATATGTGGAAGTGTACTAATTGTCATCACGTGGAATTTAGCACTGACAAACCTCAGCAGTGCCCGGTCTGTGGTGCTGAGGCAGAGAAGCTCGTCCAGCATGAGGTGCCTGGGATAAAAGGGACTAAGACCTTGAAGAATCTTAAAGTTGGTTTCGTGGCCGAGTCCCAGGCACATCTGAGGAACCTGGCTTTTGCCATGAAGGCTGAGCAAGAGGGCTATTCTCAGGTAGCGAAGTTGTTCCGTGCTATCGCCGAAGCTGAGTCAGTCCACGCCTTCAATCACTTCCGCCTTCTGGACGCTGTGTCCAGCACCCAGGAGAACCTTGAGAGTGCCTTTGAGAGGGAAAACCTGGCTGCCAGCACTTATCCTCAATTCATTAGGGAGGCAACCGAGGAAGGTAATACGAGCGTGGCGACGGTTCTGGGTTACTCCCGCGATGTGGAAAAGGGGCATGCCAAGCTCTATAAGAAGGCGCTGGCGCATACGATGGCTGAAGAAGAGACCGAGTACTACGTCTGCCAGGTCTGCGGGTATGTCTCCGACGGCGTTCTTCCTGATGTGTGCCCTATCTGTGGCGCTCCCAAAGAGAAATTCCGGAAGGTAGTCTAGCCGGGTAGGCAATAATTCTCTTAATAGCTAGGATTTATGAAAAGGGGTGTCCTATGAGTAAGTTTACAGAGGTAGCTAAAATAGAAGAACTAAAAAGCGGAACAATGAAGACGGTAATTACAGAGGGGCACGAAATCCTTCTGGCCAGGGTTGGAGATAAGTACTATGCCACTGACGATCGCTGCCCCCATATGAAGGGCGATTTATCACAGGGTAAACTGGAAGGGACTGTGGCCACTTGTCCCGTGCATGGCTCTCAATTTGATATCAGTAATGGGCAGGTGGTGCGTTGGTTAAAGGGAGGGCTGATGTCGAAGCTCGGCGGTGCATTCAAGTCGTCCAGGGCCCTTACAGCGTACAATGTTAAAGTTGAAGATGGCAAAGTGCTGGTTGAATTTTAGTGCTGGCTTGAAAAAGGAAGGGTGAGTTTCTCCTTCTAGAGAGTCCCGGCAAGAATAATTGGAGGATGTCAAGTTATGGCTGAGCTATCATTACCGTTTGAGTCCAGATATTTTCCTCTCAAGAAATTCCTCAATATGTATCAGAGGTCCATGGAGGAGCCAGAGGAATTCTGGGCGGAACAGGCACGTCAGCTGGATTGGTTTAAGACCTGGGACAGCGTGCTGGAATGGGAGCCGCCCTTTGCAAGGTGGTTTGTGGGAGGGAGGCTGAACGCATCACATATATGTGTGGACCGCCATGCAAAGACCTGGCGAAGGAGTAAGGTGGCTATATACTGGGAAGGTGAGCCGGGAGATATTAGAGTTTTAAGCTATTCCACACTATATCGTGAAGTCAACAGATACGCCTCAGTCTTAAAGAACTGTGGCGTAGGTGATGGGGACAAGGTTGCCTTATATCTGCCCATGATTCCCGAGCTGCCTATTTTCATGCTGGCATGTGCCAGGATTGGGGCCATCCACACGGTGATTTTTTCCGGTTTCAGTGCTCAAGCATTGGCTGACAGGGTCAATGATGTGCAAGCCAAGCTGCTAGTAACTGCTGACGGGGGATTCCGGAGGGGGAAGATAATCCCGCTAAAGAGTATAGCCGATGAGGCCTTGACAAAGTGCCCCTCGGTGGAGAAGGTTATTGTGGTTAAAAGAACTGATTCTCCAGTCACCGTAAAGACGCCAAAGGAATCGTGGCTACATGACCTGCTTGAGAGTGCAGCACAGTTTGTAGAACCAGAGCCGGTAGAGTCAAATCACCCCCTCTATATACTGTACACCTCAGGGACTACAGGAAAGCCTAAAGGAGTTGTCCACAGTACTGGTGGCTATCTGGTCCAGAACTATTCGGCTTATAAGTGGGTTTTCGACCTTCGAGAGGAATCGGTCTACTGGTGCACTGCTGACGTCGGTTGGGTCACCGGGCATAGCTCAATAGTATATGCCCCGCTGGCACATGGGGCAGCCATGGTACTTTATGAGGGGGCTCCCGACTATCCTACAATTGAGAGATGGTGGGATATTATCGAGAAATACGGAGTTAGCGTGTTTTACACCTCACCTACAGCCATCAGGATGTTCATGGGATATGGAGAGGAGATGCTAAACAAGCATGACCTCAGTAGTCTGGAGCTTTTAGGGAGCGTGGGAGAGCCTATTAATCCTGAGGCCTGGCTCTGGTTTTACCAGCATGTCGGTGGTGAAAGATGTCCCATTGTTGATACCTGGTGGCAGACTGAAACCGGTGGCATCATGATTTCACCTAGCCCTGGAATAGAGTGTGTGCCTCTGAAACCTGGCTCAGCAACTTTACCGCTGCCGGGGGTGGAGGCTGATGTAGTTGGTGAAGATGGCAAGACAGTGCCGCCGGAGCGGAGGGGTTTTTTGGTAATAAAGAAGCCCTGGCCTGGGATGCTCCTTGGCATACACGGAGCCCCGGAACGCTACAAGGAAGCCTATTGGTCGCGGTTTCCCGGCGTTTACTATACCGGCGACTACGCTGTAAGAGACAAAGATGGATACTTCTGGGTCTTGGGGAGGGCTGATGAGGTACTTAAAGTCGCCGGGCATAGAATAGGTACTGCTGAATTGGAGGATGCTGCCGTCTCACATCCTCAAGTAGCTGAAGCAGCAGTTGTGGGCAAAGAAGACCCGGTGAAAGGCGAGAGCATTGTCATCTTTGCCAGGCTCAAAAAAGGTGTTGACCCTTCTCCAGAATTGAAAAAAGACCTCGCTGGTCACATGCGAAGAATGGTAGGGCCTATAGCAGTTCCTGATGAAGTTCATTTTGTCGCCGAGCTACCCAAGACGAGGAGCGGCAAAATTATGCGGCGGGTTTTGAAGGCCGTGGCTAATAATACCAGCATAGGAGACCTCACAACTCTGGAAGACAAAAGCTCCGTGGACGAGATAGTCAAGGCTTATCAGGAATTCAGGGAGGTAAAGGGAAAGGAGGAGTAAGATGTCGCTAGGTGTTAATTTCATGGTTGAACAGAAAATCAAAATTAAACAGCATAGTTATGGACTAGGAGGTATAAAATGGACAAGAATCTTGGGGCCGAGCTTGAGGTCAACAAGGTATCTATCAAACTCAACCCCTTCGCCGCACAGTTCTTGACTCGAACTGTAGTCGGTGCAGTCTCTTCCTTGAGAGGATCTGAAAACATAAGGGGCCTGGAACTTTACCTGGAGCGGGGCGATGTCAAGCTCGTCGTCAATGGAAATGAACTTCCCCTTACCCCTTTCCCCAAGGAAATTATCACCAACACAATAACCGGCTTGGTCTCTTCGTTAAAGGGGGTGGGCAAAATAGACAGTTTGAAGATTAACGTTAAGGCACACTAGTCAAATTATTGATACAAAAGTCACATACAACAAGGGTGGCGGTTTTTAAAATTGAATAATATGTAGGGTAATTCCCGGAGACGATAAACAATAAGAGTTTAGAAAGGAGGGTAAGATGACAGAGCAACTATGTCCGGTTTGTGGCTGCACCATAGTGGGAGAGGCCTACGAGAAAGATGGCGTTAAGTACTGTTGTGAGTCCTGTGCCACCGATAGTGGGCCCTGCGAGTGTGGATGCTGCCACCCTGTTGAAGAAGAAAAAGAAGAACATTAGATCAAGAACATAGAATACATTCTTGTTGTTGAGGAGTAGCGACTTCTATGCCTAACCGTCTGATAAAAGAGCCTTCTCCTTACCTGCGTCAACACGCGCATAATCCGGTGGACTGGTACCCATGGGGTCCAGAGGCATTCGAGAGAGCCCAAAAGGAAAATAAACCTATTTTCTTATCTATAGGGTATTCAACATGCCATTGGTGCCACGTGATGGCACATGAGTCTTTTGAGCATCCTGAAGTAGCCAGGCTTATGAATGAAGCTTTCGTGTCCATTAAGGTAGACCGTGAGGAGCGTCCTGATATAGACAGTGTTTACATGAGCGCCTGTCAGGTGATGACAGGCAGCGGAGGGTGGCCTCTCAGTATCATCATGACCCCTGATAAGAGACCTTTCTTCGCTGCTACTTACATCCCCAGGGAAAGTCGATTTGGACTGATTGGAATGCTGGAGCTAATCCCACACATTAGGGAGCTTTGGGCAACGAGGCGAGGCGACGCGTTAAGTCTATCCAGTAAAATCGCCGCCATACTTCACCAGACCTCGCAGGACACCGCCGGCGAAGAATTAGATGAAACGATGCTGGAGCTCACATATGAACAGCTTGCCAAACGCTTTGATGGACAGCACGCTGGCTTCAGCAACGCCCCGAAGTTTCCTGCCCCGCACAATCTCCTCTTCTTGCTCCGTTACTGGAAACGGAGCAGCAATAAGGCAGCGTTGGATATGGTGGAGAAAACCCTCGAGGCAATGCGGCGTGGTGGCATCTATGACCACGTTGGATTTGGCTTCCACCGCTATTCCACAGATTCGCAATGGCTTGTTCCGCACTTTGAGAAGATGATTTACGATCAAGCTATGTTAACTATGGCTTACACCGAGGCTTATCAGGCAACCGGAAAAGAAGATTATGGCAAAACAGCACGAGAGATTTTCACCTATGTTCTGCGAGATATGACAGCACCAGAAGGCGGCTTCTACTCGGCTGAAGATGCGGATAGCGAAGGAAAGGAAGGAAAGTTTTACCTTTGGACGCAAGAGGAGGTGCGACAGTCGCTTGGGGATGAGGAACTGGATTTCGTCGCCGAAGTATTCAACATCGAAAAAGATGGCAATTTCGTGGAGCAAGCCACTGGAAGGAAGGGTAGCGATAACATTCTGCATGTAAGAAAGTCGCTCGAAGAGCTCGCCTCCGATTTGAATCTATCCCAACAAGACCTTCAGGCGCATCTGGAAATGATACGGCAGAAATTATTTGCTTACCGCGAAAAACGTCTTCATCCCATGAAGGACGACAAGATTCTGACTGATTGGAATGGGCTCATGATTGCCGCATTGGCGAAAGGGGCCCAAGCCTTTGATGAGCCTGAGTATGGTGAAGCAGCCCAGCGTGCTGCTGATTTTGTCCTTGAGAATATGCGCAAACCAGATGGCCGGCTTTGGCACCGCTATCGAGATGGCCAGGTTGGCATAGAAGCAAATCTGGATGACTATGCTTTTCTACTTTGGGGTCTAATAGAACTATATGAGGCCATTTTCGATGCAAAGTATCTTAGAATTGCTCTCGATCTGACTCGAGATATGCTTGGCCATTTCTGGGACGGAGATAGTGGTGGGCTTTATCTCACACCCGAAGACGGCGAAGGCCTGTTGGTCAGAAAAAAGGAAATTTATGATGGTGCTATTCCGTCGGGAAATTCTGTGGCAATGCTGAACTTGTTTCGTATTGGGCGTATAACTACTAATTCCGATTTGGAGGAAAAAGCAGCAAAAATCGGGCATGCTTTTTCCGAAAGCGTCAAACAATTACCATCGGCGCACACTCAACTGATGGTTGCCTTGGACTTCGGGATTGGGCCTTGTTATGAAGTGGTCATCGCCGGCAATGCAAATGCGGAAGATACCAAAGCTATGGTAAGAGCGTTAAGAACACGCTTCTTGCCAAACAAAGTGGTGCTTCTGAATGCCAGTGAACAGAAATCGCCTGAAATAGCTCAGCTTGCCGCATTCACCAGAAATCAACCAAGCATCGGGGGCAAAGCCACGGCTTACGTCTGCTTGAATTATAACTGCAAGCTCCCAACCACAGATATAAACAAAATGCTGGAATTGCTCAATGTCAGATAACCATTTTGAAAATGACATAGCCCGGGTTGCTGTGGTCGAACACAAACGAACAAAATGTCCGGTAACAATACTTTGGGGAGTGATTTATATGTGAAGATTTGACTATGATGCGAGGGCCAAAATATAAAAAGAAGGAAAGGAGGGGAGAATTGGAAACTTTTCGTGGTAGCGGTCATCTGCCCGGAGCTCCAAAGGTGTGGGATGTAGAATTGGATGCTGACTGGCAGAAGAAAGAATTTACGGTACGCATACCGGCAGCCAGGGCAAAATTGACCGAATGGCCAGGGCTAATGGTACAAACTATCGGCGATGAAGAGGCAGTATTCAGAACACGTGGTATACCGCCGCTGCAAATTCACTGGTGGCATGTGGTTAGGAATACCAGTGGTGGTCTTTGGGCGATGGTTCTTGTACCTCCTAATGAAGAGGGAATATGGCTCAACTGTGGCCTTCGTCTGGAGAAGAAAGATGGTTGATCTTCTGTCACTATCCGGTGGACTCTTCAGCCTAGCTGCATAAAAGGGGTGATGCCTATATGAGATAGACAACAATAGAAGCTTTGTTATTCAAAGAATAAATGAAGTCCGAAAAAGGAGGGGAAAATGGCTAAAGTAGCACAAGAAATGGTAAAGAAGGCAGGCGTCAATCTCAAGCAGCTCGTGGAGTTGTTGGTAAACAATGCGGCTGCCGAACTCACCACCTATTACTACTACACGATTTTACGGGCGAACCTGATCGGACTGGAAGGTGAGACGATCAAAGAGATTGCCGAGACCGCCCGCATCGAAGACCGCAATCATTTTGAGGCATTAGTTCCTCGCATCTACGAACTCGGTGGCAAACTGCCCGAGAGCATGGTGAAGTTTCATAACTGCTCCGCTTGCCCTCCCGCCAGCCTGCCCAAAAAGCCGAATGATGTTAAGGCCATACTGACCGTATTAGTGGGAGCCGAGAGGTGCGCAGTGCGGGGCTATACCAACATCTGTAACCTGACCGCTGGTAAGGACCATCGAACCTATGATTTGGCTCTGTCTATCCTCAACGAAGAAATCGAGCATGAGTCCTGGTTCTCGGAATTCCTGGGCGAGGGTCCTTCAGGACATTTCCTGCGTCGCGGCGAGACTTCCCCCTTCGTGTCCAAGTTTCTGAAGTAGGTTCTTCGAGTACGAAAATGAAAGCGTTCGGTCACTTTTATGTCACCCCGAGCCAAAGAAGCGGTTTAAGAGTTGCCGCATTGTCCATTTTCGGCTTGGGATGACAACATGGTGAACCATGACCAGCAGAAATTGCTTGGAGATCTACCAGGATGAAAAGATTCAGCAAGGAAGAACTCGCCCGATACAATGGAAAGAATGGTGCGCCAGCTTACATAGCCTACAAAGGAAAGGTATACGATGCATCGAATAGTTTCCAATGGAAAAACGGTCGACATCAAGTTCTCCACAATGCTGGCGAAGATTTGACTGATGCCCTCGAACAGGCTCCGCATGGTACAGATATGCTTGAAAGGCTTCCCGTGGTTGGTACTCTGTACGAGGACTGATCGAATTGATGATAGGGTGAGAGAAATTCATATAACCTTCAGTTAGGGAGGTATGACTATGAGAAAAGCTATGACCAGCAGGGGTATTTTGTTTCTCGTCCTTTTCCTGATTCTAGTAGCTGCACTTATCTTTGGGGTAGACATGGCTTGTAACGAAACGGATGGACTAGCACCTGTTGAGGTTAGAGAATATGAAGGCGTAGACCTTTCATCAATAAATGCTTTCAGGGAAAATTCCATAAAAGGTCCGCAGGGGGTAGACGCAGAAGATTATATGCTAAGAGTTACCGGCCTGGTAACGAACTCCACCAGCTATACTTATGATGAAGTTGTTGATAAATATCAACACTATAAGAAAGTCGTAACACTGGACTGCGTGGAAGGATGGAGTGTAACCATTCTCTGGGAAGGTTTACTGGTCAGAGATTTGCTAGCACAAGCGGAACCCTCGGCAAATGCTGAGGTGGTCATATTCCATGCCTTCGATGGGTACACAACTTCTCTACCTCTCAACTACATAATGGACAATGACATACTGATGGCATACAAGATGAATGATGTCATTCTTCCACCCGAAAGAGGATTCCCATTTCAACTAGTAGCAGAAAGCAAATGGGGGTACAAATGGATTAAATGGATAACAGAGATCGAATTATCTGACGATGCTAATTACAGAGGTTATTGGGAAAGTCGAGGATACTCGAACAGCGCAGACCTGGATGAAAGCTTCTTCGGAGACTGAAAAACATGGTTAATCAACGACTGATGAAAGGTACAATACATTGGCTGTTGACAGTTGTGGTAATAATCTACCTCATCACTGGATTTGGTATTACTGAGTACAGAATTGTTGAACCTCTAACATTTGGACTATTGACTAAGAGTCTGGCTCAGAAAATTCATATAAATTTAGAGATCCCCTTCATAATCCTCCTAATCTTGCATATCTGGCTCCTGCCACTGCTAAAATATCTCAAATCGAAAAAACTGGGGAATAAGTGAGGGCTCTCGTCTTTCCTGGATAAAAACCAGAGGGATTGAGGATATGATAGCTTTCCTGCAAAACCTCCACCCTGTTATCCAAGCCCTTCTGGCGACATGTTTCACCTGGGCAATGACCGCTCTCGGAGCAGCCACAGTATTTGCGGCTAGAGATGTGAGCAAGAGGGTGCTTGACACAACGCTTGGCTTTGCCGGGGGTGTAATGATTGCCGCCAGCTACTGGTCCTTGCTTGCTCCGGCCATTGAAATGTCTGAAGGGGGAAATCTTCCCGCCTGGCTTCCCCCCGCGGTGGGCTTCCTCATCGGAGCTGCTTTCTTGCGAAGCATTGACAGGGTACTCCCTCATCTTCATCTTGGCTTTCCCATCGAGGAGGCCGAAGGTATCAAGACATCCTGGCGGCGCAGCACCCTGCTTATCCTCGCCATAACTCTGCACAATATCCCTGAGGGTCTTGCAGTCGGGGTTGCCTTTGGAGCTGTTGCTGCTGGTTTTCCCACAGCTACTTTACCGGCTGCTATCGCCTTAGCTATCGGCATCGGGATTCAAAACTTTCCCGAGGGGCTAGCAGTCTCTCTGCCTCTTCGTCGGGAAGGTTTGTCTCGGCGGAGAAGCTTCTGGTATGGCCAGCTATCGGGATTAGTTGAGCCCATCGCCGGAGTTATCGGGGCTGCCGCCGTTATCCTGGCAAGGCCCATCTTGCCGTATGCTCTGGCTTTTGCCGCCGGCGCCATGATCTTTGTTGTGGTTGAGGAGCTAGTTCCGGAGTCTCAACGTGGCGGCAATACGGATTTAGCCACCATGGGCGCCATAATAGGCTTTGTGGTAATGATGATGCTCGATGTCACCTTTGGTTAGTCCATATGAAGGAATACCTGAAGGATATTGATTAAAACCTTTTTTATCATTGCGAGCACAGCGTGGCAATCTCGTATAATTCCCTGAGATTGCTTCGGCACTGTCGTGCCTCGCAATGACGCTTGGTAATGGTAGTTAGCCCCCACTATGTAGGTTTTGACAGGTTTGCCAGCTAATGCTATCATACCTCCATAAAATGTGGATTACAGCCAAGGTTAATGATAGCAACATGGTCAATTCAGTTGTGGAGGGGATTCAGGGGGTGGTAATAGGTGGATGCCGACAGTAGTTGGCTTTTATCAGCCTTTCTAATTTACCCAGCCCTTTCAACCTTGCTTTTCGACGCTGAGGCAGCGTTTATTTCCCTGCCTAAAGCTGGTAGCAGGCTGGTGGCACATATCGCTTACTCAAGGGAGCATTCAGGGTGACCATTAACGGCCTCTTTGTGATATTGTTTTTCCTCTGTCTTGGGTGTGCCGCCTTTTTTTGCAGTGCTGAGACTGCTTTCATTGGTATGCAGAAGCTGCGCCTGCAACATTTGATTCAGAATGGACATCCCTCCGCCACGAGGGTGGCAAAGATTGTGGAACAGCCGGAGAAATTTCTTGCTACGGTTCTTTTGGGTATCAACTTCTTTGAGACGGCAGTAGCCACTCTGGGCACAATCATAGCAGTGTCACTAATCCGAAATGCGAACTGGGCAGTAGCCATTGCTACCATCGTGATCACTATCGTCACCTTGATTTTCGCTGAGCTCGTTCCTAAGAGCCTAGCAGTCCGTTACGGGGAGAGACTGGCTCTGAAATATGTTAAACCACTGGAAATCATCTCAGTTATTCTCTATCCTCTAGTCTACATCTTGAACCACATCGGGATTAGGTTTACCAAGTTAGTCGGGGAGGGCGAAATTTCTAAACCTACCATCAGCGAAGAGGAATTTCATACAGCTATCAATATAGGTGAGGCTGAAGGGGTAATGGAGGGTGATGAGGCAGAAATGCTACACAAGGTGTTCGAATTCACTGACCGCCCCGTGAGCAAGATAATGGTTCCCAGAACGGAAATTGCCTGGGTGGAGCAAGGGACGAAGTTAAGTGATTTCTTGAATCTCTATACCCAAGGACGATATAGTCGTTTCCCCGTATATAAGGATAATACCGATAATGTGGTAGGTATATTACATGCCAAGGATGTGCTGCTGAAACTAACCGATGAATCTGACAGTAGAGACGGCGTCATTGACGATTTGGTGCGCCCGACCTATTTTGTCCCTGAAGGCAAACGCCTGGGTGAGCTGCTGGCTGAGATGCGAGATGGTGGTCACCATGCGGCAATCGTTGTCGACGAGTTTGGGGGAATCGCGGGAATGGTTACCCTCGGACAGCTAACTGAGGAGATTGTCGGCGATATTCATGATGAGCTAACAGATCAAGAAAAGGATTTCATTGTAACTGGCGACAGCACCTTTCAACTGGATGGAGGATTCAGGGTTGAGGAAGCTAACGAGGAATTAAAGCTGAATTTGCCCGGCGGTGATTATGAGACTGTGGCCGGTTTTATTCTCAGCCACCTTGGTCGGATACCAAAGCAGGGGGAGCAGCTTAAGTACCAGGACCTGAAGTTTGTTATCACTGAAATGCGCGGAATGAAGATAGAGAAGGTCATGGTGACCAAGGAAAAGAGCGCTCCTGCATCGTAGGTCAGAGGGGAGCTTGAGTTCATTCTAGTTTAACATGGTGCGATTTTGGGGGAAGATCTTGAGACGTTAAGGGAGATTGCCCCTGACCCGGCGCGCCAGCAGAAAGCACGAGAATACAGTAGATTAGTGCGCCGCGGCTCTTTTGTCGAACTCGGAATAGGGTTCGTTCTACTGCTAGCCCTTCTTTTCACCCCTGCCTCAACTACACTGGCGAGCCTTTTGGCTTTCCCTTCCCCGTGGTCAGCGGCCTTGTATCTTCTGATAATGGCAGCAGGCTACGGAGTGATAATGGCATCGTTAGGCTAT
>JAOUFZ010000096.1 GCA_029857995.1 Dehalococcoidia bacterium | reverse complement strand
GGTCTTATCTTGCCCCATCGTTATGGCTTATCAAAACAAAACCTGGCAAGCTGGTTAAGAGACAAGATTAAAGCTGCAGGGCTGGAACTATTGCTAGGCCTATGTCTGGTCATGATCGTTTACTGGCTTATAGGGCATCTCCCGGTGCTGTGGTGGCTCGTTGCTGCCTTGATTATGTTCTTAGTCAGCTTAAGCCTCACCCGGCTAACGCCCACCTTCCTAATACCACTATTCTTCAAACTGAAGCCCCTAGAAGAAGGAGAGCTCAAAGAAAAATTGCCAAATTTAGCGGAAGGCTGGAACTGATATTGCAGAGTGCCTTACCATGGATTTAAGCAGCAGAGCCACTACAGCTAACGCCATGCTAAGCGGCTGGGGCAAATCTCGACGTATTATCTTCAGCGATACTTTGCTCCGGGGATATTCATCGGACGAAATAGAGGTAACTTTGGCTCATGAGCTAGGACATCGTCTCCACCATGATATTCCCAAGCTCATAGGAATCCAGGCAGCCACTTTCTTGTTGGCGTTTTATCTGGCCAACCTAGCCCTGAGAGCTGGAGTGGTATTATTCTCCCTCCAGGGAATAAGTGATATCGCTGGCCTTCCCTGGCTTATCCTCGTTCTAGCCATTCTCATCCTAGTATTGCAGCCAGCACTCAATTGGTACAATCGCCGCGTAGAAACAGCAGCAGACGAGACAGCATTGGCGCTAAGCAATAAAACCCAAGCCTTTATTGCTTTGATGACTAAGCTGACCGACCAGAATCTAACCAAGGCCGAACCTAGCCGTTGGGCAAAACTTCTATTTTATGACCATCCCACCTATAATGAGAGGGTGAAATTAGCCCATAATTATGTCTCTCGCTCTCAGCGAAGGGAGGCAATCTAAGGAGGCCTTTTGAAACTCATTTTAGTCAGGCATGGCGAAACTCATTGGAATAAGGACGGGCTTGTTCAGGGAGGCGATAGCGATATCGAACTGAATGATACCGGATTGGAGCAGGCCAGGAGGCTAGCGGCTTTCCTCAAGAATGAGCCTATTACTGCTATACTCTCCAGTCCTTTGCAGCGAGCTGCAGCTACAGCCGAAGTCATAGCCAGCCAGCACCAATTGTCCGTAGAGATTGACCAAGGGCTTAAAGAGCTCAAAGTTGGTGACCTGGAAGGCATCTCTATTTCAAATCTACGTACCACGTTCAGCCGGTTTTTACTAAAATGGTGGCAGGACGGAGAAGCAATGAAATTGCCCAATGGAGAAAGTCTTGTCGACTTGCAGCAGAGAGCCTGGAAGGTTATTGAAGGTCTGCTAGAAAGGCATAAAACCAGTCCTGGGCTGAACAAAGACGCTACGGCGGTAGTAGTCAGCCATTACTTCGTTACCTTAGCCATCATTCTCAAAGCTTTAAGTTTGCCTCTGGACTACTTTATCAAATTCAAATTAGACCTTGGTGGAGTAAGCATTCTTGAGTTCCGGGATTATGGAGCCCGCTTGGTGACATTCAATGACACTTCCTACTAGTGTTAGCTGCGATGGGCAAGGCAAATGGCAATAACAAATGACAAAGCTCAAATGCCAAATCAAGTTCAAAATCCAAATGAGCAAAAGAAGTACTTTTGGCATTTAAGCATCTGGATTTGAATTGTCAGCTGGGTTTTGACGTTTGGGCTTATTTAGAGTTGCAGGGGCACGGCGAAGAAGTAATTCCAATGAACAAAGTTGAACTAGAGTCGAGGATCCTAGATCTTATCCAGCGGTATAGCTTGATTCAACAAAAGGAGCTAGTCGTTGTCGGGGTCTCAGGTGGTGCCGACTCAGTATGCTTACTCCACGTCCTGGCAAAATGGCGAAGGAGACTAGGGATAAGACTTCACATAGCTCATCTCAATCATCAAATTCGGGGGGTTGAATCCCAAGCTGATGCTGAATACGTGTCCAATCTGGCTGGCTCGCTGGGCATTCCCATCACTATTGATAGGCAGGACGTAGCTGCTTACAGAACTGAAAGAAAATGCTCTCTTGAAGAAGCTGCCCGGGAACTGCGCCATGCCTTCTTTGCCAGGGTAGCCAGAAAGGTCGGAGCCCATCGAATTGCCATAGGTCATACCAGGGATGACCAGGTAGAGACCATTTTGATGCACATATTGCGGGGAACAGGCATTACCGGATTGTGTGGTTTGGCCCCTTGCTCGCCTCTGGTTTATGATAGCCAAGGAATGTCACTGCCAGCCGAAGCCCCAAGCGTAGCCAAGGGGCAGCGAAGCAATCTCCTGGTAATCAGACCTCTTCTGGATATTACCAGAGAGGAAACAGCGAGCTATTGCCAGAAGCATCAGCTTGACCCGCGTATTGATTCCTCAAACCTGTCGCCTTCCTTTTTCCGAAATCGTCTTCGCCTCCACTTGTTGCCTCTGCTCAGACAATATAACCCGAGCATTGACCAAGCCCTGCTCCGTTTGGCTGATATCGCCAAAGAAGATAATGCCTTCATTGAACAGCAAGCCTCTGGGTTGTGGGATGAAGTAGGCAGGCAGGAAAATAACACTATCTACCTGGATAAGAAACAGATTGCTGCCTTGCCGATAGCCCTGCAGAGGCACTTACTGAGAACAGCTGTAACCAAGCTGGCCGGCGATACTCGAGACATCGAAGCCAGTCATATTGAGGCAGCCAGGAGCCTGCTAAATAAACCAGCTAGTAAAAGAAGCCCTCTCCCCCATGGTCTTATCTGTCAGGGAGGATACGATGAGCTCGTCATTGCGAGCACAGCCAAGCAATCTCAGCTTCCGCCCTGTCCTTTCCCTCCGCTGCCAGACGAATTTCATCTTAAAGTGCCCGGTAAGACAGCCTTCTCGGGATGGAACGTGCTGGCCAGCATAGTTCGAGAGCAAGTAGCTTTTCTGTCATCGCGAGGCGCCATGAGCACAAGTGACAAGACTTATCGAAGCAATCTCGTTGCTCATTTCGACTTACAGAGAACAGGAATGAACCTCTGCGTCCGTAAGCGTCAGCCCGGAGACAGATTTCAGCCCCTGGGTATGAATATGCCCAAGAAGCTCCACGAGTTTATGGTTGACGCCAAGATACCGCGTTCCTGGCGAGGCCGGATCCCAATCGTCTGTTCCCCTCAACAAATCATCTGGGTAGTAGGCTGGCGCATTGATGATAGAGTTAAGCTTGCCGAAGCTAGCAAAGAAATCCTTCGTCTGGAGTTTATCAGGTCGGAGTGAAACCAGTAGACAGCGAATTACTTTTGCGCCATCTTATCGTCGAAGAAGCCCTATGGCGGCTTGACCAGTATCTCTACGATGCCTTTATGGCTGGCTTGCCCTTTGTGCGC
Source organism: Dehalococcoidia bacterium (assembly GCA_029857995.1). Taxonomy (GTDB): domain Bacteria; phylum Chloroflexota; class Dehalococcoidia; order GIF9; family AB-539-J10; genus RBG-13-51-36. Next base: position 3,259 of record JAOUFZ010000096.1, on the reverse strand, counting down.
ATTGTCCATGGCAAAGGGACAGGAAAATTACGCCATGCCGTACACGAGTCACTGGCCAAGCATCCCCTGGTCAAATCCTATCGCCTTGGCGATTATGGCGAAGGAGACTACGGCGTCACAGTAGTGGAGCTGACAAATCGTTAGAGTTTGCCTCTAAAATCAGAGATATTCTGTGGCTTAGTCTTTTCAGCGTGCTGTCCTTCGCCATCCTCTGCACCCTCCACACCCTCCTGCGCTGACTGATTCTTATCCAACAAGGTACTCAAAGAACGCTGGAACGCCTGGAAAACAATCTGCTTCGCGGTTTGCTTAGCAGCAGCAATGATTTCGTTGGCTTCCTCTTCTGCTTTACTCCTCACCTGGGCTATGACCTCAATCGATTCCTTTTCCCTCTTCCTCGTGCCACTCTCTATGGCTTCGTTGATGATACTTTGCGATCTTTGCAGGGCGGCACTGATGATTGTTTGTGCCTTTTCTTCACCGTGTCTCTGGCCTAGCTCTCTGGCTTGGTTCAGGAGTTGTTGAGCTTCCCGCTGTGCTTCCTGCTTTGCCTGGATAATCTCCTGTTCCGCGCTTTCCTTTAGCGCGGCGACAGCCCTAGACGCTTCTTCAATCTCCTGGGCGGCTTTTTCTATCAAGGTGTCCGCTTCCTTCTCGGCATTAGACAGTATCTTGCCTCTTTCGTCCTCGGCCGCTTGTTTCGCCCCTGTGACAATCTTGGCTGATTCCTCTCTAGCCTTACTGATTATGCGTTCTACTTCTCGCTGCTTCGCCTCCCCAGCTTGCCTTCTGGCTGCGGCTTCAGCCTCCACAGTAATTTGCGCAGCTCTCTCTCGCGCTTCCTCGATAATAGTGGTGGCTTCCGCTGCAGCTTCCCGTTTTGCTTGCTCTAACACTTGTGCTGCCCGCTGGTCAACTGCTTCCCCTGCCGAAACCGCATAGGCCGCCGCCTCTTGCTCGGCCTTCAGCTTCATTTCATTACAATACGCCGCTGCTTGCTCCTCTGCTTCCAGCTTCGCTTGGCTCATGATTTGCTGCGCTGTCTGGTGGGCTCTGGTAACAACACCGGCTGCTTCCTGTTCAGCCTCTTGTTTGATCTTCTCCACTTCCTCCACAAGAACTTCGCTGAGCCGCTGCTTATATTCATCCATAACCCTGGCTGCCTGTTCAACCGTCTGCCTTATCCTATCAGTCAACGCTAGCATTTGGACACCTCCTTGATCTTCATTGCCTTGAACTTGGATACGTCGCTTGACTGTTCGACTTCTGCCTGCCGCCACCTGACGTTTGACACTTCATTCTGTGGTCCTGCATCTGTTTAACAGTCCGGTTTTCCCAGAAATTCTGGCTTTAGACTAATGGTATAACACGCTCCCCCTACTGTCAATCTCCCGTTGGCGGCTATACGGGCAATGCCCAAGGGGGTATTTTAGCAAGTTTCCTTACTCCTCCCTCCAATTCCGCGGAGACAATACTAGTTAAGCCTCCTAGAAGTCAGGCATTATGCCCCCAGAATCATTGATTCAAAGCGTAGTTTCTTGAGGCGCAGCGGCTCGAAGCTTATCAGTTCAGCTTGTCCGCAGGGCGGGTTGGATAAACCCCGGCAAGAAACATGACAGTTAGCGGTGCAACCCGGAACAGGCTTGAACCTGCCATCTGCTTGTTTTCTGGCGAAGGGCAGTGGCAATCCTTCGCAGTGCGGGATACCCAGAGAATCACTTTCCTCAGCGGAAAGTTCCTGGCAGGTAGCATAGGTCATTCCCCTGGCTTCAACCAACTCCTTGGCTTTCCGGTGGAAGCTGAGCCTCAAGTCCCGGCGCAGGCGATAGCCTCCGCCTGACCAGTGCGCCTGGTAGACATATTCCTGCTCGAATCTCCTGGCTGCCAGTGGCGACTGGCTGTAGATGACTTTGTATGTCCGCTGCCATATACTCGTGCCTTGATGATCGGCTGATGGAGAGCGCCTCCTGGATAACCTGCCGGTGCTGGCAATGACATGTTTGGCTCCCGCGGCGGCAAAGACATCCACCAACCCGGCTATCTTCCCAAGCCAGGAACCGCCGTAAAGGGCCTGGAATAAATGAACCAGAACGGGGTCGAGGCGAATGACGATGTCTATACCCATACTAGATAGCTTGGCGGCAGCAGCTACCCTGGCCTCGAACGAAGGCGCCCGTGGCGACAGAAGCCCGAGCACTCCAGGAGTCCCTTCGATGCTTATAGCTATGAATTTAGGCTTGTACTCGATAAAGCCCGGCAGTTCCAGAAGAAAGGATGGGTCGCCTTTGGTGGTGATGAAAAAGGAGACACCATAGTCCATAAGAAGCCCTATCAGTCTCTTGACCTCTCTTTTCAATTCAGGGATGTCCTGACAGGGGTCGGAGATATTGGACAGGGAAATCGGCGGGCACAGAGTTAGCTTCTTAAGGTCCTTCTCCACCAGTTCAGGCAGGTTGTTGTAAATCAGGGTATCCTCGGAGTAGTTGGAGTAAATAGCTTCTCTGGCATAGCAGTAGAGACAATTGTGAACACATTGGTTTGGACCCGGCGGCGTGACATTGATAATCCAGCAGTGGAAGCACTTCCGTTCCGGATGAGAGTAGGGAAAATCATGGAAGGTCGAGCCTTTCTTGGCTATCAGCTTTACTGACACAATCCTATTTTAGCAGTTTGCGGTCTTACACATGATTCCGTATAAAACCCCCTCCCGTCGAGTGACAGGAAATTCTAATTGACCCCAGGCTCTAGAAGCTCGAAGCCGCTCTGCTCGTCCTGGATACGCACTATCTTTGCGCCGAGGATTTCATAGAGCATGACCTCTCCGACAAGCCGGGTGGTGACGCCGTGCCGCAGGCCCGAAACAGCGGTCATAAAGTTCTGGGCACTATTATGCTTAACCCCCATCCCTTCGCCGACGAAATCAAACGCCATCCTGAAGTCGAAGTGCTCCTGGTAATCAGAGAAACCGCACTGAGGTAATGGGGAAAGTCTTAACCTGGCTAACGGAAGGGGCGAACTGAGGCCGCCGCTCTCTGCCGCTGAACGCTACGCTGTTTCCTCGTGGTATTCTGGGGACACAATGCCTGATTTGCAGCAGGTCTGATTGCTATGGTGTCCCTGGAATTCAGGAGTAACGAAATGCTATTCTGCGCAATCAGTTGACAGCTATGTACTACCCTGGCAATCTGGATTGTGGTGTCACAATAACGCAAAACTTCTCCCGTTCAGGGTTTGTGTCTTCGAATACGCCTACCCTGAA
>JAOUFZ010000140.1 GCA_029857995.1 Dehalococcoidia bacterium | reverse complement strand
AGCACATCCGTGCGGCAAACATTCACGCATGTATTACAGCCAGTGCAGAGTTTCTCATCGATAAATATCGCCTGGTTTGGCGTCATCGGGTTAGGTACCATATACGCTTTGTTATACATATCTCCACTCTCCTTAAAGCTTCAGTTATCGTAAGCCGGATCTATAGACCGCAATGCTGCCGGTAATTCTCCTCAAAAGTTGACGTATTGGGCGGTTGTAAATGATAATCGACGGGGAGTTCTCCCACTTTGATATTCCCGTTCTCCAGCTTGATGGTGATTGGGAACAGAGTTAGTCTGCATAACCTCTTTGGAGGCTATTCTTGTGCCTTTGACTGCCATCAAGCCTAGACGAGTTTGACGCCTGTGTCAAGGACATGTTGCGCGTTAGATAAAAGGGGGTGATGTAGTGTGTAAGAGTAGCCTTAGTTATACGTCCGTATTCATCAAAGGACTAAATTCCTTATGCATCTTGCGAATCGACTCCGAAATAGAAGATTTCGATTGCCTTATTGGTTTTTAATTGACTCGACCTATATCAATATATATGTGAATCTTAAAGGCAGAAGTCAGTCCCGACTGCTCCGCAAGAACGGTGAGCAGGCTAGAACTACGACGGCTATAGCCACACTGGCAATGGTAAAACCGTTGTAGAAACCAAAGTGGTCGATGATTAAGCCCATTATGGGCGCAAGTACGGCGCCGGACTCTGTCATGGAGAAGTAGTAGATGCCGTATACCGTGGAACGGTTACGCTCTGTTGTCTGACCCATGATGTAAGCTTCTGACACCGGCAATCGGACAAACGTGGTTATGCCGAGAATAAAAAACAGGGAACCGCTAGCTAGCCCATAGGGAGCTAGGTTCAGCAGGTAGATGGCAGCTCCGGAAATAACACTGATCACCACTAGTACTGGTACCCGTCCCAAACGGTCGGATATGTAACCACCCAGAGGGCTTGCCCAGAGCCCGGCCGAATAGTAAATGGCCATCAAGTATGCCGCTGTCTGCTCGCTGGCCCCAAAGTGGTCAACCATATAAAGTGGGAGGAATGCTGTTACGGAGGCAACTAATCCACCGGTGCCCACACTGAGAACTACAAGTGCTACCAGGCGACGTAAATAACCGGGTTGTGGCGCTGCCTCTTCATGATGTTTGATTATCTTGGGCTGTGTCCGGCTCATGGCCGCCCGCCGACCTAAAACTCTGTAAAATATGATTCCGAATATTACCGTAGGGATAGCCAGCCCAATGAACGAGCCACGCCAGCCCCAAGCTGCCGCAATGGCAGCGGCGACGAGTGGTACCAGGGAAAAACTGGCACCGCCGCCAATCTCATGAATTCCCAAAGTTCGGCCCCTTTTCTTCGATTCAACCAATCCTGAAACCATCGGCGTTGCTGACGGGTGGTATCCACCACCCAACACTCCCATCACTACCAGGAAGACAATCAGCATAATATACGTTTGTGAAAGCCCTACCAAGACTCCGGCCAGCCCTACGCCACAGATGCCTATGACCATCAGTATGCGGCGATCGATACGGTCAGCCAGCCATCCGGCTGGTATCTGGCTGATGCCATATGAAAAAGTGAAAGCCGAAAGTACCATTGCCGAGCGCGTATAGTCCAAGGAAAAATCGTTGCGTATAAATGGTAAAAGTGGTACTAGCAATGCCGGCAACAGGTGATGGGCAAAGTGTGCCCCTACAAAGAGAGGCAGTAAGCCAGAAAAAAATGAGCGGTGCTCAGGTTCTTTGATAACGGTATCCTTTCAAGGTCGTTTTCAAGCTTCAATACGGGTGCTGCGGAATTACATCATTCGTAGCACCCGCAGATTCCATGGTATGCCGTCTTCTGAAGCTGAACAATGGTGACTAAGATTAATTATAGATACCTCTAGCTTGAATCACAAGTAGATGTGGTGGCTGATCACATAGTTAACACTGGTCTACGGATTTCAACGAGCTCTCTCTCAATATACTCCACAGGAGTAAGATAGCCAGGTGATTAGTGTGGGCGGTTGAAGTTATACTCAATAAGCCATTCGGTCAGCCGGGGATTGAGCAAAGCATTAACTCAGCTGTTTGCTTCTTTTGGCCAGCGCCGGTGAGCAGGACATTAGAGGGGAGAAGGGACTACAATAGAACCGACAGGGAGCGGGGACATAGCCCTTAAAGTATCCACGGTTCTTGAGGGTCTAATTGACGCGCTTTTGCTGACGTTCATACATTAATAATTTCACTTATTGCAGTCTTGGTGTTCGCCAGAATTTCATCTATTTCTTCTCTGGTGATATTATCGAGATGAACACCAGCGATAACACAGACAGGCCTTCTAGTAGACTTACTTAGCAAATAAGCAGCTTCCCTCGCCAGGGCATCATCCTTGTGTCCAAGCCTGGTAATTACGGACACAGAAGCTCTTTCGTGCTCATAATCGTAATCTCCTATGGCCACAGCCCCTATGTGAGCGTTTTGGTTGTAAATACGTACCACGAGGTCGTTGCCCAGGCTATTTACTGTGACATTAACCCTGGCTCTGCCTTCCCCCTTAGTCAGTTCATATTCAACCATACTGTATCGTTAGCTAATCTGTGCTCAAGTTCTCGTCTTGTTTCGCAATGCCCGGCCATCGCTGGAAAAGAGTGTGCTCTATGCCAAATAGATCCAGCATCTTGCCCACTGTATGGTCAACGATATCTTGAATTGTTTGCGGCTTATGGTAGAAAGCAGGAGCCGGTGGCATAATAATGGCTCCCATCTCACACAGTCTCTCCATATTTTTTAGGTGACCTAGGTGCAATGGCGTTTCTCTCACCAGTAGAAGCAATCGTCTTCTTTCTTTAATAGTAACGTCGCCAAGTCGGATTAGTAGATTTTCGCTGTATGAGTTAGCTATGGCTGACATCGTCTTTACCGTGCAAGGAGCGACTATCATTCCGTCTGTCCTGAATGAGCCACTGGCAATTTGAGCTCCGATGTCCCTGATATCATATGAAAAGCTAGCTAATTCTTTTACGTCTTCTATCCTTCTACCAGTTTCATATTTGATGATTGCCTCCGCAGCCTCGGATACTATAAGGTGCGTTTCTACATTCTTAATGGAGGAAAGCACTTCAAGCAGTCTAATACCGTATATTGCTCCAGAGGCGCCGGTAATCCCAACTATCAATACGGTCATGCCTTTTCACCGTATCCGTGTTTGCGCCATATATCGAGCGCCTTTTGTTGAACCTTGTCAGGGTATGATTGTCTGAAAGAAATCCGTTTCGGCACGTCAGCCGGATCCCAGCCCAAAGGCCAGGTACAATCGAAGTAAGCCTTCGCACCCAATCTAGCTTTTCGTTCCTCCCTACTTAACCAGGGGACAATACTTATTACCGGTGAGTGTTCCAGTCTCACTATTCCTCGCGTCGGATGGCATTTGGTTATCAGGGCATGGAGTACCTCGTTCAGATTAAAGGGATCTACATCGTCGTCGACAATCACGATATACGGTGTCTCGTGGCCGATACTGCCTGAAGCCCAGACCAAGTGGGCGATATCCTCAGCTACGCCCGGATAATGCGCCTTACCGACTGCCACGATGGCCAACATGTGGGTAGTAACCAGAGGCACAAAGACACCAGTCACTGGCTTTCCTTCTTTTCTCATGAGCTCCAGAATCTCTGCCGCTTTTGTCATGGAGAAAACAGCGTTATCATCAACAGGGATACCGCAGCAACTGCAGGTCAGTATCGGATCGTTTCTATGTGTAACGGCTTTTACTCTTATTAGAGGTCTGGGCTCTCTTATCCCTCCCATATAGCCGGTGAATTCTCCGAAAGGGCCTTCGTCCATTGTTTCATCAGGTCTCAATTCTCCCTCTATGACTATCTCAGCCGTTGCAGGCACCGCAAGGTCCACGGTTTCACACTTGACTAGCTCGACAGGCTCTCCCCTGATACCTCCTACTACATCAACCTCGGAAACTCCGACCGGCAGGGGGCTTGCCGCACACATAGTCGATATTGGCTCAACCCCTATCGCAATGGCAACTTCCATCGCTTTGTTTTTAGGCAGATAGCTCCGATCACGTATGATCGCGAGGTGTTTGGCCAGCGAAGCCAGTAATATGCCCACGGCGTTCTTGCTCTGTAACATGTGCCGATACATTCCCCAATTCACCCAACCAGAATCTGGATCCTTTACGATGGTGACGTGCCATGTGCCGATATAGCGTCCGCCATCACCTTCGTGCTGCATGGGGACAGGGAACTCGAGTAGGTTGACGTCATCACCTATATGAACATTCTCCTTGCAGGGACCGGCACTCACCAGCAC
>JAOUFZ010000012.1 GCA_029857995.1 Dehalococcoidia bacterium | reverse complement strand
CGTTCATGGTGACGGTGGTTGTGGGAGCGTTGACATTGGTAATGGTGCCCACATCACCAGTCCAGTTGATGAAGTAGTAGCCACTATTTGCCGTCGCCACCAGGTTGACCACCGTGCCAGCGTAATATGTGAAAGTCCCTTCCCCGGGTACTGTGACCGAGCCACCAGTGGTGCTGGAGGTGGTAAGGTCGTACTCCGCTAGTTCTTCAAAGTTAGCCGTCAGGAAGTAGTCACCATTCACGGTGATGCTGGTTGAGGCAGCGTTGACATTGGCAACGGTACCCACATCGCCAGTCCAGTTGACAAACCCGTAGCCAGGATCTGGAGTCGCCACCAGTTTCACCACATCACCTTCGTCATAGACAAAAGTCCCTTCTCCGGGAGTGGTTACCGATCCCCCTTCTGTGCTGGAGATGGTGATGCTATACGGCTTAGAAAAGTTGGCAGTTATAGAATAGTCATCGTTTACAGTGATAGTGGTTACGGCGGCATCGACATCGGCGATGGTGCCCACATTGCCAGTCCAGTTGACAAACTGATAGCCAGGATATGGAACCGCCACTAGGACAACTCTCTCACCCTGTTGTGGGCAATAGGAAAACGTACCTTCTCCAGGCTTGGCGACGTCACCACCCTCTGTGCTGCTGATACTTAGGTGATACTCGGTTACCGGGGTGGTGCAAGCAACGCTATTACCTACAACCATACATAGTAGGACTGTGATTAAAGCGATTGCAGTCAGTTTGTGTTTCATGTCCCCCTCCTTTGTAGCACTTCGGTCATCTCTGAAGCAACGGTTCAGTTTTCCTGGAATCGCTAGCGTACGGTATTATTATGCCACTTCCCCCTCCGTTGTCAAGACTAGAAAGAGTCAACTCTGTTTTTCTCTGCTACGAAGTGTGTCACTCCAATGAAATCAGCCACTCGCAAGAGACGATAGCAGATCTACCTTCGGGTCTGGCTTCAGGCGGGGTAAAAATCCTCTGAACTTTTGCCTTGGGGCTAATGCCTTTGAAGAAGCCGTTTCGAATCCGCAAACCTCCGGCTCCACAATCATAATAATCCAGGCCCCATCTCTTCGCGGCACGTTGCGCCGAGCAATCGAGTGTGCGCATTCTGAAACTGTTTGCAATTAGTTCTGCTATTTCGATATTCTCAAAAATAGCCCAGTGCGAATACTTCAAAAACCTAGCCAGGTCGTCGATTTCCTCCCTCGGAAAACCCAAAGCTTTGAGCAATCGTCTGGCTTCCTCGGAACCATAGTCTTCGAAAAGCTGATAATATTCCTCACTCCCGTATACACCTGGAGCTTTCTGCTGGATAAGACCTTCGATCCTCATCCACACGTGGTTAAGGCTATACATCTGCTGGAGCATGATGTTATAGAGGGTATCCTTCTTGATGGCACGGATGTTTAACATCTCTTGTTCCTCCGGCGTAATAGTATAGAACTCCAGCGTATTGGCTCGCATTATATCACCCCGCACTACGAAGACTAAAAAGAGGTATAATGTCGTCCGTGATCATGGATTTTCATACCCATATATTTCCCCCCTGGCTGAGGGAAAAGCGTGACGAGTATATAAAGCGCGATGCTTGCTTTTCCTTGCTTTATTCCCAGCCGAAAGCCAGGCTAGCCACGGCGGAAGAATTGATTGCCAGCATGGATGAAGCCGGCATTGATTTGTCCGTTGTTCTTAACATCGGTTGGGTAAGCCATGAGCTCTGTGTGAAAACAAACGATTACATTTTAGATTCAGTATCACGCTATCCGAGACGTCTTGTCGGCTTTTGCGCTATTCAGCCCCAAGCCGGAGATGCTGCCATAGCCGAGATAGAGCGCTGTGCTAGAGCCGGGGCTAAGGGGATTGGCGAGTTGAGGTCGGATGTACAGGCCTTCGGCCTCACTGATAAGAGAACAATGAAGCCTGTAGTTGATGCCGCAGTAAAGCACGACTTGATTTTTCTGACCCACTCGTCTGAGCCGGTGGGGCATGAGTACTTTGGCAAGGGTAGTATCACCCCTGACATTCTCTACTCCTTTATCACGGCCTTCCCGAATTTGAAACTTGTTTGTGCTCACTGGGGTGGTGGGTTGCCTTTTTATGCCCTGATGCCTGAAGTGGCTACGGCTTTAGCCAATGTTCTCTTTGATACCGCGGCCACCGTTTTCCTTTACAAGCCCGGGATTTTTGAGCAAGTGAGTCGCATCATCGGCAGTGATAAAATCCTTTTCGGCACTGACTATCCCCTTATGCACCAAAACCGCGTGCTTGCCCAGGTCCAATCTGCGCGACTTCCTGCGAAAGATAAGGCTAAAATCCTGGGGGATAATGCTCAAAAAATGCTATACTGTGATGAAAGAGCAAAAGCGTAACATGGCAGTAGTACTTAAATAACAAAGGAGGCAAAGAAATGGGGACCAAAGGACGAAAGAACATCAAGAAGCCCAAAAAGGACAAGAAGAACGCAAAGTAAAAGAAAGGCATGGTCCCTCTTTCGAGTATGAAATAAATACTAGCCACAAAGTATGAGGTTGCTGCCTTAAAGGAAGAGGATTGAGGTGGAGGTGAAAATGGACCTAGGAGCACAAGTGTCACGTAGTCCTGAGCAAATCCGTTCCTTTATTGCTATTGAACTATCTGAGGAGGCTAAGAAAGGATTAGCCAGGCTGAGAAAAGAATTGGAAAGAGACGAACATAGGTTCGTCAAATGGGTAGACCCGCGGGGGATTCACCTGACCTTGAAGTTTCTGGGCAATATTGCTTCTAAGCGGGTAACAGAAATAACTGAAGCTATGAAAAAAGCTGCGCAGGGGATTCCCCCCTTCCATTTGGAGATTTCAGGCTTGGGGACTTTTCCTAATCTGAAACAGCCCCGGGTCTTCTGGGTCGGCGTCGGTGGGGAGTTGGATAAGCTATCCGCATTACAGCAAAACATTGACTTGGCGCTCGCTGCTCTGGGATTTACTAAGGAAGAACGCCCCTTTGTGCCGCATTTGACCCTGGCTCGCGCCAGGGAAGGAGCGTCACCGCCGGAGAGGAAAAGCTTTGGCGAACTTGTGGGCGCTACCATTTTTGAAGATAAATATCCTGTCGAAGTCGAGTCTATTAGATTGATGAGAAGCCAGCTGACGCCTGCCGGAGCTATTTATACCTGCCTGTCGGTGGTTGGGCTGGACCGTCAGGAAGGACTCAAGAAAATCTAAGAGAATTTGATTTATTGATGAAATTAGCCTTGCAAACGAATTTTTGATAGTATATACTTACTAGTTCTGATTAACAAATAAATCAATTGTGGAGGTGGAACTTGGAAACCGGTTCGTTCCCTAAGTGTCAAAAATGCGGAAAGGGGGATTTGGTACCTCTGTCTGACTTTGGTAGTCAGGGGGCACCGATTCACTACAAGGCCTGGGTGTGTACCCGTCCTGATTGTGGATACAATGTGAAGATCAGGAACGGCGAAGTATACCTTAATGAGCCTGTTCTTAGTGGAGAACTTCATACCCGCACACGCCGAGAATATACTCCTTAGTAGAGGATGTGCTACGCCCGAGTAGATTGATCGAGGTGGCGGTTGACTCTTTTTTCCCGCGCCGATGTGTTGGCTGTGGGAAAGGAGGGGGTTTTCTTTGCCCGGAATGTCTGGGAAGACTACCGAGACTAATGCCTCCGTTTTGCCCTCACTGTGGGAGACCTCAGGCTAGCGGCATTGTATGTCCAAGCTGCTGGCAAAGACCAACTGAGATTGACGGGATCCGTTCTCCATTCAGGTTTGACGAGGTAATACGGAAAGCCATTCATGAGCTGAAGTATCGAAACTTGAAGGCAATCTCTCCCTGTCTGGCTGAGTTGTTGGCTGATTATCTAAAGGAAAATCCATTGCCTGGCGAAGCCTTGGTTGGCGTCCCTCTTCATCCCCGACGATTGAGAGAAAGGGGTTATAACCAGTCCAGTCTTCTCGCCAGAGAATTGGGCAGGCGAATTGGCTTGTCAATGATTGAGGATTGCCTCATTCGGGTTAAGCAGGCTCAACCTCAGGTGAGGGCAGTTGATGTGGAGGAGCGCCGCAAGAATGTGGCTGATGCTTTCGTGTGTCGTGATGAAAGGGTAAGGGGCAAACAGATTATCCTCATAGATGATGTGTGTACCTCAGGTGCCACGCTGGAGTCCTGTGCGGCAGCTCTCAAGAACACGGGTGCTACGTCTGTTTGGGGCTTAACGTTGGCAAGGGAGATTCGTAACTGAAGGAGGAGAAATGAAGCTACAGGTTATCGGTAAGAATGATGTGGAGGTCTCTGAGACAATACGGGCATACGTTGAGAAGAAGGTTGGCAAACTAGGCCGTTACTTGCCCACCCTCGATGAAGGCAAGGTGGAGCTTTCTCAGGAAGGTACCAAGCTGCCTCAGCATCGCTTCACCGTCCAGGTTACCCTTGACAGCAGGGGTGTCTTAATTAGAGCTCAGGAGAAGTCTAAGGATATGCGGGCAGCCATTGACAAGGTAGTGGATGTGCTATCTAAGCGAATCGAACGATATAAGGGCAAACTATATGACAAGAGCAGAGGTGTTTCTTTTGCCCGGCAAGGAGCGGCGATCGAAGAAGAGGAAACCGAGGCCCCCAAGAGGGTGGTAAAGACCAAACATTTCTTGGTCAAACCCATGCCCGTAGATGAAGCCATAAATCAGATGGAGCTTCTGGGACATGATTTCTTTCTATTCGTGGATGCCGATACTGACCGGCTCAATCTGTTATACCGCCGTGATGATGAGAACTACGGCTTGATCGAGCCCGAGCAGGGGTGATAGACCCAATTCCCGTTCTTGATCAAGACAGGCCTGAACAAACCCAAATGTCAAAATCCAAATGCGTAAATGTTAACACTACTTCGGCTTTTGTCATTGGGATTCTATGTCTGGACTGTCATCCGGAGTAAAGGGAAAAAATAGAGCTAGCTTTTTCTTATTGGTGGAGCTGATGGGATTCGAACCCACTACCTTCTGACTGCCAGTCAGCTTCAGTAGAGTTGTAGCCATAACCAAACTCCTTTCTTTCGTGATGGGGGAAGTGGCAATTACCTTCGAAAATCGGTCAAGCGGCTTTTTGCACTTAATTTATGACTTCTCCTTCGAATCTATTTCGTTCCTAGGAAGACGATACCTCAATTGAGGAATAGGTCAAGAGGATACAGATATGAGTCTTAGCTGCAGTTGTTATAATATGGCAAGCCTTTCAAAAGGAGGAAGCATGTGGATCAGAAGGTAATTCACTATCCTGAATACTGGGCGGGCAAGAAACTAAGCTACCCGAATGTGCCAGCTGAGGCTGGGAAATTCTCCCGGTCAGTTGTGGTCGGCAACCTGATCTTCATCTCCGGCTGCCAGGGAGCCAACGATGAGACAGCCAGAGTAGAGACCGTGGTATTCGAGAAACAAATGGAGATTGCTTTGGGCAAAATTCGCCGTGCTCTGGAAGAAGCCGACAGCTCAATGAACAATCTGATCAAAAACCTCATCATGTTGAAGGATCTGAAGGACTATCCTGCCATGCGGCGTACCGAATTGGCATATTATCAGAAGTATGCTCCATTCTTGATAGACAATCCCCCGGTCAGTTCTGTTTTGGGGGCACAGTTGGGCAAACCCGAATACCTGGTTGAAATAGAGTCGATTGGGGTCATCTCCAGGGAATAACTGGCTATGGATAAAAGTGTAGTAGTTTGGGCTGGATATGGTTATCAAGACTGCCCATCAACGAACTCACCAGACTAGTAGAAAGGTGTTCAGGATTTGTTTTGTGAGCATTATCGGAATTGGTGGAGCTGATGGGATTCGAACCCACTACCTTCTGACTGCCAGTCAGACGCTCTCCCGATTGAGCTACAGCCCCGTGTAATTCAAGAATATAACAAAACAGCTTGGGAAACTCAAGTTAAATGCCCACGCCCAGCCATCGTAGAATAGAGCCCAAACCAAAGTATCCCAGGTAAGCCAGCGCCATGCTTTTGGCTGTCCTACCCGCCCAGGTGGCAAGGAAGAAGCTGACAAAACCAAAGCGAAGCATGCCCAGAAATACGGCGAAGGGGTAGAAAAGAGGAAACAATACGGCTGACACGAAGAAAATGGATTTGGAACCGTAGCGGTCAACAATATTGCTGAGGCGAAGGTAAAGGCCGCTGTTAGTATCTCGGAATAATCCCCTGCCAGCATATCCGGTGAAATAGGCACCGATAGCACCTACAGCTTCACCAATTCCAGCGATGACGCCGACTATGGCAGGATTTAATACCCCACCCAGCGTAAATGTAAGAACAGGGCCGACGCCGGGCAAAATCAAGGTCCCGTTGGTGATAACGTTGATGAAAAAGCAACCAACATAGCCCCAGTGCGCTATCTCTTCGATGTAACTTTTGTGCTGCAGGACAAAAACAGATAAAGCTACGGTAACCGCTACAGATATGCCACCTATTATGGCTTCGCGCTTGGTCGGTTTCCTCATGAATTCTGCCTATTATACAGGAAAAATATGCGAACAAAACCGATGTTTATTGGAGGAATCGATAACAAGACTGTGCGCGCGCCCGGGTGGGGGGGGGCTGCTTCCCTTTAATTTTGTGTCCTGTCCGGTGTCTCTCTGTGCCCTCTGAGGCGATTCTGCGTGGCTGCGGACAAGATCAGGTCATTGTAGCTTGGCCACATAGCTGTTTACAGGCACCCCCAGCGAATCGGCTACGGGTTGGCACTTGGCCTTAAGGCAATAGAAAAATCTCCCTTCAGGGCAGAGGTCAGATAAAGCCTCATAATGCCCCATCCCTTTGGCGAATACAAGGTCTGCTGACTCGAATTCTCGTTTGAACTGAGTTGAAGCCAGAGAAAGGACTACTCCTGGTGAAGCTACGCCCGTGCTCATGACTCTTCCAAACTCAGACTGCAAGCCAGACCCTTTGACGTCTTCCAGCGTCAAATCGTTCTGAACAGGCGATGGTTTGACAACGTAGGTAACCTCGGCGAATCGCTTCATCCATTTGACGAGGGGCAAGTCGAAGTAGATCTCACCGGCGTTATCTGCCAGATACAAAACTCTGGAGACATCCCTTAGCTTTGCTTCCAATCGCTCCGAATCATCCAGGACAAAGCTCACAGGTTCCTTGATGTGGTCTCTGATCGAACCGAGCTCCTTGAAGAAATCAAGAGCATTCGCTGCCGCGGCCAGTTGAAGGCAACCCCGGAGTTCATCCTTATAGAGATTGCTTCGCTTTGCCCGCAACGACACCTCTGGATATAACTCCCTGGCGAGCGTCATCTCCCTTTCCTTCATTCCCCGATAGGGATCAGGATTGTGGGTCACCTCTCTTACTATATTGTGAATCTTGGCGGCAATCCCTAGAGATAGTTGACTATAAGAGAACTCATCGTCTAATGTCTTCATCGCCTGGCTGATTGCCGTTTGCCTCAGCGAAACATGGTCCGTGGCTAGCTCCGCAGCCTGGTGGACTAGTCTGCGTAAGCATTCGTAGCAGCCTGGTGCCAGTTTCATTCCAGTTGACTTGGCTCAAGTTTGAGCAGCTTGTGCCGCTGTATTATAATAGCATTGGCTATGTTTGAGAAACTGGAGTTAATACAAAGGCACTATGACGAGCTGAGCCAGCTTCTGGCTCAAGTAGAGATAGCTACTGACCACAGGCGGCTTCAAGAGCTAAGCAAGGAGAGGGCCGGTCTTGAAGATATTGTCAGCATGTACCAGGAGTACAAGGCCAAGGGCAAAGAACTGGGCGAACTCGAAGCGCTGCTCAATGCCCGCGGTGAGGCGGAGATGACGGCTTTGGTCAAGGAAGAAGTGAGCAAGCTCAAAGAACGGCAAGGTGAGCTTCTTCGGGAGCTTAAGCTTTCCTTGACGCCCAAAGACCCTAACGATGATAGGGATGTCATTGTGGAGATAAGGGCTGGTGCCGGCGGTGAGGAGGCAAGCCTTTTTGCCGGAGACCTATTCCGCATGTATAGCCGATATGCCCAAACCAAGGGCTGGCAGGTGGAGGTCATTGATAGCAATCAAAGCGAAAGAGGCGGGTTCAAGGAGCTGATATTTGAAATCAAAGGTAAGGGTGCTTTCAGCCGCTTTAAGCACGAGCGCGGTGTTCATCGAGTGCAAAGGGTGCCAGCTACTGAAGCCTCGGGACGGATCCACACCTCGACAACCACGGTGGCGGTTCTGCCTGAGGTAGAGGAGATTGAGCTCGACATTAATCCTGATGACCTCAAAATGGAGTTTTTTCACAGCCGGGGGGCCGGCGGGCAGAATGTGAATAAAGTAACTACGGCGGTTCGCATCACGCACTTACCCACGGGTATAATGGCTTCCTGTCAGGATGAAAGGTCTCAAATAAGGAATAGGATGAAGGCGATGGCGGTACTCCGGGCCAGACTGCTTGACATGGAGCAGCGGAAGCAATCCGAAAGTATAGATAAAGAACGGCGAATGCAGGTAGGCAGCGGTCAACGGGCAGAGAAGATTCGCACCTACAATTTTCCCCAGAACAGAGTCACCGACCACCGAATCAATCTCAGTTTTCACGACCTTCAGCAGATTCTAGAGGGAGAATTGGACGAAATCATTGAAGCCTTGATCAGTAAAGAGCAGGTGGAACAACTAGAAGCGGCCGTTACGTGATTCTAAGCGAAGCTTTACAATCAGTCACCCAAACATTGCGCAGAGCGAAAATTGCTGATGCCTCTGTTGAGGCTGAGGTCTTGCTCGGCCACGTCTTGGGAATGTCTAAGACAGGGCTTTACACAGAGCCAGAGAGGAGCCTAACTTCAGCGGAAAGGGAGCGTCTACGCCGTCTCGTCTGGCGTCGGCTTGACGGAGAACCTGCCGCTTATGTTTTAGGGCACTGCGAGTTCTATGGGATCGACTTCTATGTTGAATCTCACGCTTTTATCCCCCGACCAGAAACAGAACTTCTCGTGGAAGAAGCCGTAAAACTTGCCCAGCGTATTTCCCGCCAGGGAGAGCAGAGTACCATAGCCGACATCGGCACGGGTTGTGGAGCTATTGCCATCAGTCTGGCCCTAGCATTACCCCAGGCCAAAATCTACGCCACGGATATTTCACCTTCAGCTCTAAAGGTAGCCGGGGTAAATTGCCGTCGCCATGGAGTCAACGGCCAGGTGGAACTCCTGCAAGGTAATTTGCTTGAACCATTGCCTCAGGCCGTGGATGTGATAGTAGCCAATTTGCCCTATGTCAAAGACTGTGAATTCGTAGATTTGAGCCCGGAGATAACAGAATATGAGCCGACGATAGCCTTGGCCGGTGGCAGAGATGGCCTGGACAAGATACGGGAGATGCTGGAGCAGATGCGGGGGAAAGGGGGTGTCCACCTCGGTGAGGGGCCGGCCTATCTTCTTTTGGAAATAGGCCAGGGACAGGGTGAAATGGTGACCTCATTAGTGAATGACTATTTCCCACAGGCCAGTATCGAGCTAATTTCCGACCTGGGCGGCATCGAGAGGGTGGTGAAGGTCGGTTTATAAGCAGGAAAGTCAGTTTTGAAAGAGTGAGATATTGGAAGAAACAGAGCAGCTAGCTCAGCTTATCATACAGTCCAAGAAGGTAGTCGTGTTTACAGGAGCTGGAATAAGCACGGAGTCAGGTATCCCTGATTTCCGCAGCCCGGGAGGAATCTGGAGCCGATATGACCCTGAGGACTTCACCATTCAGAAGTTTCTCAGCGGCCCGGCCGCTCGCAAGACTATCTGGAAGATGTCCATCGAAGGCGGGCTTCTTACGGAGGCTAAGCCAAATCTCGCTCACTATGCCATCGCCGAGCTTTACCAGTTGGGCAAGTTAGATTGCGTCATCACTCAGAATATCGACAACCTGCACCAAAAAGCCGGGGTGCCTGGAGATAGGGTGTTTGAGCTCCACGGTAATATGGAGTGGGTGGTGTGCTTAAGCTGCCATAGACGCTTTCCGATGCCGGAAGTATTACGAAAGATAAAAGAGGGAGTGGAAGTCCCCGATTGCCCCGACTGTAAGGGTATCCTGAAGCCAGATGCAGTGTTTTTCGGGGAGGCATTACCACAAGAGACGTTACGGGAAGCTATCCGCCGGGCGCAGAACTGTGACCCTTTCATCGTCATCGGTTCCACTCTTGTTATTTACCCTGCTGCTTATATTCCGACATACGCCAGAGAGGCTGGAGCTAAGTTAGCTATCGTTAATTTAACTCCAACCCCCTTCGATCGCTACGCGGAGGTGATCATCCGGGGTAAAGCTGGCGAGATAATGTCCAAAGTAATGGAAAAAGTGAGGCTTTCTTAGCTATCAAGCTTGAGCTAAACCGGCCGCCGATGCCTCCTTGTTCTTATTAGTCCACTACTTTTCGGATACGCTGGATACCTACTGCTTTGCCCGTCTTCTCATCCACTTCGACCAGAATCGCATCGAAGCTGACTGTCCCCTTGCCAACGGATAGCCGGCTGGGTATCTGAGTAAGGAAGCGCTTGATTACAGAATCTGGGTCGTCCCCGATGACCGAATCTATAGGGCCAACCATGCCTATGTCGGTGACATAGGCAGTACCTCCGGGCAATATGTGAGCATCAGCGGTGCCCACGTGAGTATGGGTGCCCACCACAGCACTGACTCGTCCGTCGAGGTATCTACCCATGGCCACTTTCTCCGAAGTTGCCTCAGCATGAAAATCGACAATAATAGGGATTGATTTGTGTTCGAACTCAACCAGTAGCTGGTCCATGGCCCGAAAGGGACAATCAACATGGCCCATAAAAACACGCCCTACGAGGTTGACTATCAGGACATTGTTCTTCAGCAAGTAGCCACGGCCAGGATTCATGGGTGGGTAATTCAAGGGGCGGAGAATAGCAAGCTCACTGTCCAGATAAGGAATGATGTCGCTATGAGCCCAAATGTGATTGCCGGTGGTTATGACATCAATTCCAGAATCAAACAGGTCTTCTGCTGTACTGGGAGTCAGCCCCAACCCGCCGGCAGCATTCTCACCATTGCCTACCACTAGGTCAATATTATGTTCATCACATAAGGCTGGCAGGATCTCCTTCACTGCATTTCTGCCAGGCTTACCGATGATGTCGCCTATTGCCAGTATTTTCAAATCTACTTGGCGTAATCTGTAGCCGTAGTCTCCCTTATCACCATTATCTTTATCTGGCCAGGATAGGTTAGACTCTCTTCTATCTTCTTAGCAATATCCCGAGCCAATCTCACTGCGGTTAAATCATCCACCTTATCTGGTTTTACCATGACACGGACTTCGCGCCCGGCTTGGATGGCAAAAGCCTTCTCCACACCAGGGAAACCAGCAGCTATATCCTCCAGGTCCTTAATACGGTTCAGATATTGTTCCAAAGACTCACGTCTGGCACCAGGGCGCGAACCGCTTATGGCATCGGCAGCAGCAACAATGAAGCCCATTACAGTACTGGTCCCTGCCTCGCCATGATGTTCAGCAATGGCTTGAACCACATCTTGATTTTTATCCCACTGCTTGACCAGGTCAGCACCTATCAGAGCATGCGGACCCTGCGTTTGATGGTCTACCGCCTTTCCGATATCATGAAGCAGGCCGGCTTTCCTGGCGACACTGGCATTAACCCCAATCTCGCTGGCCAACATCCCCGCCAGATGAGAAACTTCGAGACTGTGAAGTAAAACATTCTGACCATAACTGGTGCGAAATTTAAGCTGGCCAAGCAGCTTAACCAGCTCAGGATGTAAGCCTGGCACCCCAGCTTCGTAAGCAGCTCGCTCACCCTCACTACGGGCAGTAGCTTCAACCTCTGTTTTGGTTTTGTCCACTATCTCCTTAATCCGGGCGGGATGAATGCGCCCATCAAGAATAAGTTTGCTTAAGGCAACGCGAGCTACTTCACGCCTCACGGGGTCAAAGCTGGAGATGGTAACCGCCTCTGGAGTATCATCAATGATAAGGTCAACGCCAGTAGCTTGCTCTAAGGCTCGGATATTGCGTCCTTCACGCCCAATGAGCCGCCCCTTCATCTCGTCACTAGGCAGGGGGACAGCGGATATTGTAGTTTCCGAAACAACATCGGTAGCACACCTTTGAATAGCTGTGGCTAGAATATCCCGAACCCTTCCATCAGCCTCTTCCTTTATCTGCGCCTCCCACACCCTAACCTGTCGCGAGGCCTCTTCTTCAACCTCTTGTTTTAGCATTTGAAACAAGAGAGTTTTTGCTTCTTCACTAGATGTGCCAGAGATGGATTCTAACTTTGCCAGCTGTTTTTCTCTTATTGTCTGAAGTTCAGCTGTTATCCTCTCATTATCTTTTTTCCTGCTATCTAGATCACGCTCACGCCGCTCTACAGTCTCTAACTTCCGCTCCAGCGACTCTACTTTCTGGTTAGCACGCTTTTCTAATCGTTGTGTTTCAAGGCGACGTTCCCTGCTTTCCGCCTCGGCAGCGTTGCCAACCTTGATAGCTTCTTCTCTAGCGGCTCGGAGTAGCTCATTATACTTGGTTGTTGCCTCATCTAAGAACTTCTGTGCCTCTTTTCTTGTTCTTTGGATCTCCCGATTGGCTACTAGCTGCCTGACAAAGTACCCAATAACGACGCCCAAAACAAGAGCAAGGCCAACTATGATATATAGATATTGCTGTAACATATTCCCTCTTTATTTCGTCGTTGTAATAAATGCAAAACATTGCATATTAATAATAACCTTTTGTCGGGTCAGAGTCAACTCGCTGTGCCGGCAAATCTCCGCGACCCATCCACCTATTACTCACTCCAGCGCTGAGGCAGATTGATCCTTATCGAACTGGTGTCTATGGCTTCAAATCCTGTATATTGATATTGTGGAAATCGTGAATGAAGAACTAATCGCTCCTTGCGGGATGAACTGCGGGTTGTGCGCTAGCTACCTGGCGATGAAGAACGACCTGAAGAAGAAGGGGTTTGGAAAGACGTACTGCGTTGGGTGTCTACCAGGTGACAAGAATTGTCACTACAAAAGGCAGTGTGAACTGTTGAGGAAAGGACTTGTGAGATTTTGCTACGACTGCGGGGATTTCCCCTGCCGCCGCCTAAAGACTCTCGACAAGCGCTACCGTACTTTTTATCATATGAGTATGATAGAGAACCTCGAATACATAAAGAACTATGATATGGAGATGTTCTTGGAAAAAGAAATGGCAAAGTGGCGGTGCCCTCAATGTGGAGGGGTGATATGCTGCCATAACGGCCTATGTTATAAATGCCAGCTTGATAAGCTACGCCAAAAGAAACACAAGTACCGCTGGGAGGAGTAATGAAGAAGACGTGGCAGGAGAAATTGAAGGACAAACCGTCTTTTCCTAAGATGCTCAGGCTGGAGAAAGCGTTTCCCTGTTACAATGCCGTGCACAAGATGGGTGCCGAAGTCGGTGACGATATCATCCTGGTAAACCCATCTGAAGTAGTGGCAATTATGAAAGAGGTACCTAAAGGAAGGCTCATCACTATCGTCGAGGTATGCAGCCAGATAGCTAGGAACCACGGCGCAAAAGGTTGCTGCTCTTTGACCATCGGGATTTTCATCATGACGGCGGCCAATGCGGTAGAGGAAGCAAGTAAGGAGGGCAAGTTACTACACATACCATACTGGCGGACGCTCAAAGCAGATGGTTTTTTGAATGAAAAATACCCGGGCGGGCAAGAAGCTCATAAGAGGCTACTCGAAAGAGAGGGTTTCAAGGTCATTGCTCGGGGCAAGAAGTACCGGGTTGTCGATTGCGAGAAGTACCTGATGAGGCTGATATGAAATTTTTGCCAGTTCAAAATACGGCGCCTTGTACGTAAAAAAGTTGTATTCTCACACGGTCGCTCAGACTGTCCAATTTGCCTGGATTACTAGTCGCAGCGATACTTCGACATCGGGCCTTCTTTAATATAAAATACCCCCCTATATGAGCACAAAGAGACAGGCAAAGCTGAACACGGTCTATTTGGGCCTTCTTCTTTTTGTCGTCGCTCAAATACTCATCCTTCTTGTTGCTCCGCGTATAGACCCGTTCCTGGATGAAAATGATATAGATATACCGACTCAGCCATCCGCACCGATAGCTTGGTGGCCCGGAGAAGTGACATTACCCTCTGGGGAGGTCATCGACGTCCCCGCCAATTCAGCGTTGGGGCCAATTCTAATCTATATTTTTGCGGCAGTGGCTGTGCTTGGACTTACGCTCTACAAAATCCCTCTTACAGCTTTAAAAGTTCTTCTTAGACTCTTATTTGCCCTTCTATTCAGTTGGGGCGCATTCATCGCCACTGTCTTCTACGTGCCACTTCCACTGGCTGTCGCTATCGCCGTCGCATTTGGAGCATTTTGGTTTTTGATACCACTTGTCTGGTTACATAACCTGGTATTGATTCTGGCGGTTAGTAGTTTGGGAGCAGTTTTCGGTCGCTTTATTACACCGTGGACGGCGATGGCTATTATTTTGGCACTCGCCGTTTATGACTTCTTGGCGGTACGTTTCAGATTTATGCTCTGGATGGCAGACAAGCTATCCCAAGTAAATGCCTTGCCAGCACTAATCATTCCCAAAAATTATTCTGAGTGGAACTTGAACCTGAAAAAACACGGAGAGAAGATGATAGATGTGAATACCACCGAGAGGGGATATTCCATACTGGGTGGTGGCGACATTGCTTTCCCTTGTCTACTTACAGCCTCAGTTTATTTTGCCCAGGGCTTCAAACCAGCGGCTATTATCGCGGTTCTGGGACTGGCGGGACTAGCCAGCGTCTATGCGATTCAGGCGATATTCTTGAAGGGGAAGCCGATGCCGGCTCTGCCACCTATCGCTGCGTTCACATTGGTTGGATTATTGATTATTTAGTGGTACAGGATCATAGGGGTTTATTCAGCAAGTAGGTGGACTGCGGGGATACGTCATGTTCTACTTTTTCTGCCCAGTCTAAAGATCTTGCGCGTCCATGGGTATTACATGTTCCGCATTTTGAAGTAATGGAATAGGAGAAAACGATGGCTTCCGTTGAAGAGGTGCTGGACAAACTCCAGAGCAAGGCTAAGCCAGAGCAGTTAACAGGGATGGCTAAGTATGGGATAACAATTGAGCAGAGATTAGGCGTCTCGGTTCCTGATATGAGAAAACTGGCTAAAGAAATAGGGAAAGACCACAAACTGGCGCTGGACTTATGGAAAACTGCTATAGCCGAAGCAAGGATCGTGGCCGGGATGGTCGGTGACCCTGCTAAGCTAACTGAAGAGCAGATGGAGGACTGGGTGAAGGATATTAATTCATGGGATGTCTGTGACCAAGTGTGCATGAATCTTTTTGAAAAGAACCAATTAGCTTGGAAGAAAATCATCGATTGGTCTGAGCGGGAGGAAGAGTTCGTCAAAAGGACTGCCTTCTCGCTGGTAGCTTGTCTGGCATGGCATGATAAGAAGGTAAGCGATGAGAAATTCATCGAATTGCTTCCTGTAATAATACGCGGGGCTACGGACGAGCGTAACTTCGTCAAGAAAGCCGTGAACTGGGCTCTTAGGAACATCGGGAAAAGAAATCTCAAGTTGAACGAAGCCGCAATAAATGCTGCAAAAGAAATCAAGCAGCTTGATTCGAAGGCTGCTCGCTGGATCGCTGCCGATGCCATCAGAGAACTGGAGAGTGACGCCATCCAAAGCAGGCTTAGTAGGTGAACATTAGTCTATATTGTTCAACTGTGGCAACAGAAGCCTGGATTGTTGCACGTTGACTCATTTTGTTGAGTGCCAGACGCGCCGGCTAATATTAAAGTAAATACCAGCGCATTTTTGGACGGATTGCTTTACTCTCTGAACGCTGCCAGCGTCTCATTACCCAGCGGGATCAAGAAACAAAGCCGTTAACCAAGTGCCGTCAAAATAACAGTCGACATTCGATGCCCTGTTTTGTAAAGGCAGAGGCAAGCTCTTTCCCTTTTGATAAGAAGAAATCATAGCTTATGGCATGTTCGAGACCGTATTTTTTATACACCCAATCGCCATAATGGTAGTTCATTCTGTCAATCAGCACGTAATCCACCTTCCCGCTAAGTTGGTCAGCGAGTTCATCCGCGCCGGGAAGCATTGGTGCAATCATGGCAAAGGTTCTAATACCGACAAGATGTAGTTCCTCGAGTACTTCAATCCTTTCCTTAATAGATGGCGCACCTGGTTCAAACAACTTCCTTATCCCGTCGTCTGCACTGGTAACAGATAACCCGACCTCGGTCTTATCGCTTCTCCTAAGTAGGTCTATGTCACGCAACACAAGCGGTGATTTCGTCTGCACTGTTATTGGCCAGCCGTATGCCACTAGTATCTCCAAACACTTTCTTGTCAATTCGTATTTCGACTCCAGTGGTTGATACGGGTCACACACTCCACTGACCCATACTCTGCCAGGCGGCCTTTTATCTATCTCGCGTTTCAATAGAGCCAGGGCGTTAATCTTCACATCAACAAATTCCCCCCACGGCTCTTTATGTCCGGTGAACCTCTTCATAAAACGGGCGTAGCAATAGACACAACTGTGTTGACACCCAATGTATGGATTGACCACATAATCGAAGACCTGGGATTTAACCAATATACTGCGCGCGTAGATTTCTCTGAGAACCATTGAAGAGCTAGCTCACCAACGATAATTATACTCTCAGAAGATAGGGAGTAATGCTATCCAAAGTAATCTTAGGAGACGAGCATTAGCCTATACTGTACACCTAGGACAAAGGGAGCCTGGATATTGCTCCGCTGCACCAAAAAGATGGGTCGTTCGTTCTTCGCTCTGGAGTATGGCTTGAACGTAGTACAAAAGTACAGCTTGGACATAGTACAAAAAACCTATTGACTATCCCGCAGATAGAAGTATAATACTTCCCATGGGAGCAATTACCTGCGGAACGCGAAGTGGGAGAGACTACTATGAAGTCTTGGGCGTCGCGCCAGATGCCAGCGCGGAGGAAGTAAAGAGGGGCTATCACAGATTGGCTTTTCAATGCCACCCGGACAGGAATTGGGAGAACGAGGAAGCCCATGAAGAAATGGAGAGGATAAACGAGGCTTACGCCGTTCTGTCTGATCCAATTAAACGCAGGGAGTATGATCTTCCCCGAGGGTATGGGAGGATGGCGCCGAAGTTCAAGAAGGGCAGCAAAGTGAAAATCAAGGCAGATTCCCCTTCAGCGTATAGAGGGCAAATCGGTATCGTGGACAAAGAACCCACTAAGGATGCCTTTCGCTTCTGGTATATGGCTAGCATTGAGTCCAGAGGTTTGACGACAGTCAGACGCTTCGCTGAAGAAGAACTTGAGGGACTGGGCAATTAGCACTGGATCAACTAGCCGGCGTTCGGAACGAGTGGCTATCACCCTTGTGTTCTTTAGCTTGGTTATTCGTTGGTAACATCCAGTATTCCGTCTATCACCAATGAGGCAGCCACTTACGCCACCTTCCATAACACAATACTAATCATGCTCGTCTTGTAGCTGATTTCACCAAATCCGGCTGGGAAATGCTAAACTGGCCACCAAAATACGCAAGAAGATAGTGATGATTATAGGGCTAATCGCTTTTATGATCTTCCTGGCTTTTCTACTTGCCTTCTGGGAAATCCAAATCGAGGGTAAGGATGGTTGGGCGGCGAAACTACCTGGCTGGCGTCTAGAAAAGGGATGGCTTGTCAAGTTGACGGGTGGACGCCCGATAACTGGCTACCATTTTTTTATGACGCTATTCCTGATTGCCATAGTTCATCTGCCGTTGTTTTTCCTTTCATGGAGTTGGCGGTTAGAAAGTCTGCTGCTTGGCTTCTATGTAGGTATGATTTTTCTGGAAGACTTCTTGTGGTTTGTTTTAAATCCACATTATGGGATTAAAAACTTCCGCAAAGGGAAAATCTGGTGGCACAAGCAGTGGTGGGGGCCGATCCCTGCTTTATACTGGTTTTTAGTCATCATCGTCATCGCACTAATTTATCTCGGAAGAGCCGCTATCTAAACAAGAATCAGGAATCGTCCAGAACATTAACAAAGTCCGCCTCAACATGATTTGCAGTAGGCATTCGAATTTAGGCTATTCTTTGGTGTCCGGTATGATGGGCTGCTGAGCCGCGTATTGAAGGATGCGACCCCGAGGGGATTTGAACCCATATCTTCAATACCTCGAA
>JAOUFZ010000139.1 GCA_029857995.1 Dehalococcoidia bacterium | reverse complement strand
ACAGGTTTGGCCGCATAGCTATATGGATAAACAATGCCGGCGCTGGCCACCCCCAAACTTCAATCTGGAATTATTCACGCGAAACGATTGATAAGCTTGTTGCAGCAAATGTCACCGGTGCCCTATACGGCTTAAATGTGGCTTCAAAGGGCATGATGCAGCAAGGTTTTGGCAGCATATACAACATGGAGGGACTAGGGAGCTCGAGCCGGGTGATCAAGGGACTAGCCTTATACTCTGCTACGAAATCAGCGCTAGCCTCCCTCACCACTGCCGCCGCGAAAGAAGTTGAGGGCACACCAATACTAGTTGGTGGACTTCGGCCAGGCATGGTTGCTACAAAGCTGATTACAGATCAGTATGAAGGACACCCCGAAGAGTGGAAGCACGTGGAACGTATTTTCAATATCTTGTCTGACCGAGTCGAAACTGTCACTCCCTGGCTGGTAGATAAAATCCTATCGAATAAGAAGAATGGCATCAGGATTCAATGGCTGAGCCGGTCGAAGGTGATACTACGTTTCTTGGAATCGCCGTTCCACAAGCGCACGATATTTGTTTGAAAGTACTCTCTCTACCGTTGGAGCCAGAACCTCGTGTCATGTGTTGGTATAGAGTGAAGTCATATTCTTGTCTATCGTAACTCCCGAGAGAATTAGGTAATAAACGCCTTGAAAGACGAGTCCCGACTGACGTTTGAGAGAAAGGGACTGACGAAGGCAATCAAGAAGCCATGTCTCGTTTTTGTAACAATATGATAAAATTGTGAAGAGACGAAGTTCTTGCGGATATCCTGGTGAAGGTGGCTGCTCACAGACAGCAAAATAAATCTCTCGTGAGGAGGCAAAGCGTTGTACTGCCGATACCCAATCGCCGGGGTAATTGGAGGTGAATCATCATAAATATTATCCAAGCCACGGCTCTAGCTAAGGTCTTTCCGGGTGATGTCAAAGCTGTCGATGCTATCGATTTCGAAGTAAGAGAAGGAGAAATCTTCGGGTTTCTCGGCCCAAATGGCGCCGGCAAGACCACCACCATCAAAATGTTGAACACCCTTCTGAGGCCAACTTCCGGCACAGCCACAGTTGCTGGATTCGACGTGTTAAAGAGCCCAGCCGAGGTCCGTAGGAATATCGGCTACGTTGCTCAAGACGTCGGTGTCGACGAGCACGCGACAGGAAGAGAGAACCTGACACTTTACGGTCACTTCTATAGGCTTGACAATAAAACGATTAAGCAGAGGATCAAAGAGATCTTTGAATTAGTGGATTTGATCGGATACGAAGACAAGATGGTATCCAGCTATTCTGGTGGCATGCGTAAGCGCCTTGACATTGCGATGGGGCTCATCCACCAGCCCAAAATCATATTTCTGGATGAGCCTACAGTTGGTCTTGACCCGCAGACCAGAGCCCGTATTTGGGACTACATTCGTAAGCTGGCCAAGTCTATGGATGTCACGATATTCCTAACCACGCACTATATGGAAGAAGCCGACCAGCTGGCTGATAGAGTAGCTATAATAGATTTGGGCAAGATCGTAACAAGTGGTACGCCCGACGAACTGAAACGATCCATAGGCGGGGATGTGGTGACTGTATCTCCATGTGTCGTCAAAACAGAAGAATGCCAGGAGTTCCTCCAGCGCACCAAATCAGTTCTATCCAATAAACCGTTCGTAGTCGGTATGCAGGAAGCCGATACCACACTGGCGGTGTATGTACAGAATGGTGAGTCGGCGGCACCGAATATTATGCGTATCCTTGACAGTGAGGGCATAGAGGTTCAAACACTGTCAGTCTCCCGACCATCTCTGAATGATGTTTTTCTGAAATACACCGGCCGCAATATACGTCCCCAGGAAGGGGCTCCCACCACCTATACCGAAGTCGCCCGCAGGCGTTCAAGGAGATAGAGATGGATATGTTGTCTGACATCTACTACCAGATTATCCGTGATCTCAGGTCCCGTTTCAGAATGCCTGTCTGGATCTTCTTGAGTCTCTTTCAGCCTATCATATGGCTCCTTTTGTTCACCCAGATCTTCCAGTCTCTCTCACAGCTTCCTCAGTTAGGAACGGTAAGCTATCTACAGTTTTTTGCGCCGGGCGTGGTGGTAATGACCGTCATTTTCGGTTCAGCCTGGGCGGGAATGGGAATGCTCCAAGATATTGATATGGGCATACTGTCAAAAATGCTGGCGACCCCGGTCACGCGTCCGTCAATCATTATCGGTCGTGTGATATCAGCAATGGTAATGCTGGTTATCCAGGCGCTATTGATATTTATCATTGCTGTCATTATGGGTGTGGAAATAACAACTGGAGTTCCCGGCGTCTTGCTTTCTATAGTCATCATTTCACTGCTTGGACTCGGCCTGGCTGCTATATCAAACGGTCTGGCTTTGCTCTTAAGGAGACAGGAGCCGCTCATCGCTGTGATTAACTTTATTGCTTTGCCCTCGGTGTTTCTCTCATCGGCCATGATGCCGGCGCAACTTCTACCGGCATGGTTGAATACACTCAGACATTTCAATCCGGTTGACTATGCCGTCGTCGGCGTCCGCGACCTGATTCTCCAGGGGTACGTTTGGTCCGATCTACGGACATGTCTCCTGGTATTGCTTGCCTGGGCTGCAGCCGGAATAACCTTCGGCGCCCTGATGTTTCGTAACAGGGCCGAGTAGTTCGATGCAGGCTTGAAAACGTTACGAAGCAAATCAAACCTGTTTCACGAAGAGTTCAACTCTGTTCAATCTACCCGTGCAAAGACACGGCTATGCCCTCGACAAAGCATAGCCTTTTCCGTCAATATAGGTTATACCTATAGTGGAACAATGGTGCCGATATTTGTTCAATAGTAACAACATAGCGTTTTGTGACTCATTAACTCGAGAAAGGCAGAGAATTGGGGCACCATGCTCCAATACAAGTAAGACTTACTGTGATATAGGCACACGCTGTGTCTTGTCGAAGGCTGCTACGATATATTCCCGTATGGTCACCAGCATAATGGCATTACCGGGAGCCTCTACAAAATGCCTCAGTTGAGGATGTCTGGCAAGGAGAATAGCTTGAAAGAGGCTCTTATTGTCTATTTCTTCGCGGGCGGTGCCGACTACTGTTATGGCAATGGCTTGGGAAGTATCGGAAGGTTTATTAGTCCTGTTGTCAATCAGTAATGAAATATTATGATTATCTTGTATGTTTCTATATTTTCGAGTATTCCGCCCAGTAACAAAGACGAGTGATTTCAAATCATCAGTTGCGGCGAAAGACACCAGATTACTATGCGGCAAGCCCTGACCAAGCGTGGTGAGCACCGCGAAGTATTGCGTGCCTACTACCTCTCTCAACGACGCCTCATGCCAGGGCATTCTCAACCGTCACTCTCCAAATCAAAGGAACAGTTTATCCAATTATTCTACTATTCCTTCCGCAAGGTCTCAAACTGATAGGTTGGTAAGATTGGCTATACTATGGTCCTGGTAAGAATCTTCGGGTCAAGAATTCCGCATGTCAGGACGAAAACTTGTTTAGTTACGCAACAACTCTCGGAATTGTTCAACCCCTCGGCCATAACAAAAACCCATTTCGTTACGCTTGAAAAAAACAAGAATTGACGAGCTATTAAGCGGATCAGGCCGGTGCCTTTGAGGATATTGAGAGACATCTTGCCTATTTAGCAATACAATAGTAGCCTGTCCCTTTAACGCACTTACCGGAGACTTGTTTTCGCTGTTTCAAGGCATCAAGTATGGCCCAAACCTCCAACTGTCTGCCGCCCACAGCCTCTGCCAGTTCCTCAATATCAAATGCATCATTCGGATTTGATTCCATAAACTTAAGCACTTTGGCCGATAATGTGTCTATACTATCGTCAAATTCCTTCCTCGTTATTGGCATAGCATTCTCCTTTCCTTAACCTGCAAACCACTGCCATTAATCAATCAATACAAAATCCAGTAATTATCTTACTACAGAATGCAACAAGGTGTCACGCCACAAATTGGCTTAATGTGCAACTAAGCAACAAAAAAAGCCATTTTGCTACCTTGAGAAGCAACCAAAGGATTCCCCAATCTTGGACCATTTTGGCAAACTGAGACTTCCAAGTGCGCTATCGGTTTGGTATCCGGACCTGCACGTTCAGATTGGCTGCGATAGTGACCCAGATTATATATGGAATAAGAAGTCCGCCCGCGATGAGCGACACACCAAAGAACGTAATGATGTTGACTAGTATCGCTATCCACAAAAGAAGAATCATAATCATTCCACCGATAATGGATCTGAGCCCAAAGAAGATTACCGACCACAGGATGCTCAGCACCAGCTGAACCCAAAATATGATGAAAGC
>JAOUFZ010000011.1 GCA_029857995.1 Dehalococcoidia bacterium | reverse complement strand
TGTAGTGCAATCTCACATGATAGCAAAGTTCGCGGAAAAACTGAACGTTTTAAAAAACTGTTTACAGATAGTGAACCTTGACGCCACGTCTTTCCCAATAAACAATAAAGAGGGGCTGGGGTCTGTTTTTTTAGACACCCAGCCCTTTCCGTGTCTAGACAGCTTTTAGTTAAGCCTTTTCCTACAATTCTAGCTAGCCTGGCCTTTAGCTTTTGCTTCCTTCTTTCGCAACGCTTCCCGACGAGCAGCTAGCTTGACTAGTTTCCGCTCCAAAGCATCCTGCATGAGCTGGTTGAATTCACAGGTCACACATTGAAATACTCGGGAGCACAGCCGCTGGGAGACATCCCCTTTCAGAGCATATCGGCAAACCCTCTGCGGCCCCGGCTGCTCAATGAGCTTCTCTACAGCTTCATCAAGCTCTGTCGTCCCTCCCCCAGCCATTTTCTCCTGCATCGTCTGGTCAAACTCGCAGGTCAGACAGTCATAGTCCCGCGTGCAAATCCTGTATGAGACCACTCCCATCTTCGCCCACACACATACCTTCGTCCCTTCTTCAACAGCTCCCTCCCCTTCAGCTACCTCTACCTTCGGCTTCGCCAGCGCTTCCTTCGCCTTCCGAATCCAGACCCGAGTCTCCATGTGCCCGGGGGCAACTTGCAAGATGGACTGGAATTCCCTAACTGCCTCCTTATAGCGGCCTTCTTTGAAGTAAGCCTGGCCTTTCTCTAGATGGGCAGGTATTTCTCCCTCTGTTATTGCTATGGCTTCCTCAACCTCGGCTTCCTCGATTCCGGCCTCTTCAACCACCGGAAGTTCCGCTTCGGCTTCCTTAACCTTTCCTTCCTTAGGTTCCTTGGGTTTTACCTCCACCTGTACGGGGCCAAGTATTTCCTGTATTGCCCTCTCTAGAGCATCAGGGGCAAAAGGCTTTACCATGTAATCAACTGCCCCTATCTTCATCGCCTCCACTGCCGTTTCCACGGAAGGATAGGCGGTGATGACTATGCCCTTTATCTTCGGGTCTTTCGCCGTCGCTTCCTTCAATACCTCTAGCCCGTCTTTCCCCGGCAGCCTCAGGTCAAGTACTGCCACACTGAACTCCTTCTTCCCTATCTTTTCCAGTGCCTCTTCTCCTTCTTTAGCAGTCTCTACCTCATAACCCCCATCCTTAAGCCAGTCCCTGAGTGATTCCCTCATGATGGTTTCGTCTTCAACTATTAATACAGGTTTCATCTCTTTTACCTCCTTTTCCTTTATTTTTGAGGTCCCTTTCTTAGCCATTTTTAATCTCCTTTCATACTTTGTGCTGTAATCTCTTTTCTCTTTGCCACCTTTTTCCCTTTGTCCAGCTCCTCTAACCTTAATCACTGCAATTCTTTTGCCAAAATAAAAGGCTACCCGATTTCCGGGTAGCCTTTTCCCATCAATGCTGAAATTTACTGTCTCTCTAACTTCGTAAGAACCCGCTCACCTGGCGTCTACTTTCCTTGCGTCAGTAGCCTAGTGACTTGCGGGCAATAGTCCATCGTCAACTACGAGTATTTTTGTCCTTTTCATCGTCATGGACTCCCAGGTAGATGCTGAAGGTGGTTCCTTTCCCCACCTCACTTTGTACCTTGATCCTTCCTTTGTGTCGTTCAATAATCCTCCGAACTACAGCTAACCCTAAGCCTATACCCTTGCCTTTTTCCTTAGTGGTGAAGAAGGGGGTGAAAAGCTTGGACAAATTCTCTTTGGAAATACCACAGCCTGTATCCTGGACATCAACCTCAACCTGGCTGTTTGCCACCGATGTACGGAGAGTCAGCTTGCCCCCTCCGGACATGGCCTGGATAGCATTCAGTGTGAGATTCGTGAATACTTGCTGAAGCTGGTCAAAATCAGCCATGACCTTAGGTAAGGAAGAGCTAAACTCTTTCACAATCTCAACCTTTTGAATTTGAGCTTGATGTCCTACCATGGCCAGGACCTGTTCCAAGACCTGGTTAATATCTACCAGCTTGAAATGCGGCTCGGTTTGCCGGGAAAAATCGAGAAGGTTTCGGATTATCCTCGAGCAACGGCTCACCTCTGATTCCATCTTCGCAAGGTAATCCAGAGCCTCTTTTTTCTCAAAGGTGTCGCCAGACACCTTCTTTGCTAGCAATTTAGTATAGGTCAGGACTCCAGCCAGAGGATTATTGATTTCGTGGGCGATGGAGGCAGCCAGCTGACCCAAGGATGTCAGTTTCTCAGCATGAATTAGTTGCTCCCGGCTTTCCTTTAGACGCCGAATGATTTCCCTTTCTTCATCAATTCGATCCATCAGTATCGCAGCTAGCACCCCGACGAAAGCGATCAATAAGACAAAGATAAGCGGCCTGATCAGCGGGTCAGCGTACGGAGAGTAAAAGGTACGTGGCAACACAACGCACAGGAGAACAAATGACGCACCGAGGGCCCCCCAGACTCTGAAGGTCAGAGCAGCGTAGATTATTGGCAATAGAAACAAAGCGCGATGTAAGTCGTGAGGGAAATCATCGGTGAAAAAGTTTCCGAGATTGGCCAAGGGAGTATGCCCCGCATAGTAAACGAGCGTAAGGACTGCCATTAGCACAGCGATTATCCAAAAATGAGGGCTTCGCACACCTCTAGATACCTGACTCCCTGGTAACCGGTCAGCGATTTTTATGGCCACCCTATCTGCCCAGTGTTTTCGGACACTCTTCGGTACAGCAGTATTAGCCATAGTCCCTTCTACCGAACTAGAGCTTGTTTCTTCTTCCATGCCGAAGCTATCTTCAACTCCTTCCTTAGGATTGTCACCGTGCAGTGGAGATTAAACCGGCAGAATAATTTTACACCACAGGAACTATATTTCAACAAAACTTGTGTTCCATGAGACACCGTCGGTTAAGAGGTTATCGGAGAGCAGACAAGGCCCCACGTCTCCTGGTGGGCTTTATTGTTTTACACCACGTTCGGTTATTATTGAGCCTAATACTCCGTTGATCAATCGGGGGGAAGAATCGCTTCCAAATTCTTTGGCTAACTCTATAGCCTCATTTATAGCCACCTTGAGCGGAGTCTTGTCACTAAATAAGATTTCAAAAATAGCCATGCGCAAAATATTCCTATCAATGATAGACATTTGCTCTAAGGGAAAGGCTGGGGCAAATCTTTTGATAAGAGCATCCAGCTCAGATTTGTGCTGCACCACACCCCTCACAAGCTCTTCACTGAAGCTAAGTACTTCTTGAGTCAGTGTCTCCCCTGCTCTTAAGCGAGCTGACGTTTCCTCTACCTTATGCCTCGTGCAATCAAGCTCATAAAGCGCCTGAAGAGCAGCGATTCTTGCCTTTCGTCGGATGCCAGCCATTATTTGCTCACTCCGAAAGATCTTCGAGGCTTCCGGGAAAAAGAGAGAGACGAATTCTTCATGGGGTACTAGTTAGTTAGACCTTATTTATGTGCTAGCTGTGCTATATCTTCAATTCCTGATACGTTGAAAACTTGCAGTTCGGAATTGATCCGCCTGATTAAACCGCTGAGCACTTTCCCAGGACCTATCTCATAGAAGGTGGTGACTCCACTGTGTATCATATATTCCACCGACCCTTGCCATTGGATGCAATTGCGAAGTTGCTTCACCAATTCTTCCTTTATCGAATCAACGTCGGTCAATGGTCGAGCAGTCACATTGGATATTACAGGAATACTTGGTGATCGAAACCGAACGTTCGAGACGATCTTACTAAATTCAGCTATGACTGGCTCCATCAAGGCAGAATGAAAAGCCCCGCTAACCTTTAAAGGAATAAGGGCGCGAGCACCTCTCGTCTTGGCCAATTTATTAGCTTCAGCCAGAGCTTGGGCGGCACCACTAATCACAATCTGTCCAGGACAGTTTATATTGGAGATTTCAGTTCCACTTTGAAGGCATGTATCCTTAACTGTTTCCTCATCAAGTCCTATTACAGCTAGCATACTCCCGGGATTTCTTAACCCAGCTTCATACATTAATCTGCCTCTTTCCCTGACCAGTAAAACGGCGTCAGCTAAGCCCAGCGCACCGGCAGCCACCAGAGCAGTGTATTCACCCAGACTATGTCCAGCCACAAAACTGGGAGAAAGAAAGTCATCTATGGCTGCCCTGTCAAGCGCTTTGAGGCAGGCAATGCTGACGACTAGTATCGCCGGCTGGACATTGTGCGTCTTCGTCAATTCCTCCTCTGGACCTTCAAAGCACAAACGGGAGAGGCAAAAGCCTAGAGAGGCATCAGCTTCATCAAAGACTTCCTTGCCTGAAGGATAGCTGTTGTAAAGGTCCAACCCCATACCGGTGCTTTGGGAGCCCTGTCCTGGGAAAACATAAGCTACCTTGGATAATTCAGCCATGCGAACTATTTCTTAGCGGGCTTGACCTCGATCACTTCCCTGTCGTTGTACCAGCCGCAGGTAGGGCAAACATGATGAGGTAACTTAGGACTGTGACAATGTGAGCATACATCGAGGGCAGGCGGGGTTAGTCTAAGATGGCTGCGCCTTTTCCCTTGGCGCGCTTTAGCAGTTTTCTTTTTAGGTAGCGGTGGCATTTGAATTCTCCTCCTTCATTTCACCCCGCGCAAATCCTACGATTTTCGCGGGGACCCCGTCAATTCAAGATCAAGTTCGTACCGGGTCCCCAAAAAATCGCAAGACTTTTTTGGGGTTAGCTTATTCCTTGGCAATCAGGTCGACACAGTGGTTTCATGGGCAAATTCAACAATACATATTGCCGTATTAGCTCGCCCAGGTCAAGTATGTTTCTATCATCAATGGTAAACGGCTCCAATTGCTCCGGCGAAGGAAGTGCCGAATCATCAGACACATCAGCTACCGGAACAAATTCATCTTCCGCAGTGAAACTTATGGGGCATAAGAATGCTTCGAGACAGCGGCTGCATATGAGTTTTACTTCAGCACTTAATTCACACTGAACTAAAATCCCCCGAGTGATCCGAATCATCTTTGCCGTTCCTTCAATAGACCCTTCGATTTCATCACCAAGTATCCCCTTTATATCATAGCTTTGGCTCGAGCCGACGGGCTCTTTCAACAACGAAGCTACGTTTACCAAAGCTTTCAAGGGTTCCCTTTTCATCTGCCATAGCCTAGAAATTTAGACCAAGCACAAAGTATAATAGCTCTTCATAAGAGGTTCAAGTATTGGAAATAGAAATCCTTATTCTATCACTTTGAGCAAAACTCAGATTTTTCACTTCGCCCAGAATGACAATAGGCGCAAGGTTAAGGGTTAGAATGACAGGAGGAATTGATAAACAACATGGACGTAGAGCGACTGAAGCTGAAGACAGAAGATAGCGTCGAATCACAGAGGCAGCAGCTTATCCAGTTGAGCCTGAATATTCATGATAACCCCGAGTTGGGCTTCAAAGAAGAGGAGGCGTCGGCTTGGCTGGCTAGCTATCTCGAAGACAATGCATTTCACGTCGAACGAGGCATTGCCGGACTGCCCACAGCCTTTCGAGCGACATATGGCCAAGGGAGCCCGAGAGTCGGCTTGCTTGCCGAATATGACGCTTTACCCAAAATAGGACATGGTTGTGGACACAATATCATAGGTGTTTCGGCAGTTGGTGCCGGTGTTGCTAGTAAGCATATCATTGACCAGTTAGGAGGGAGCGTTGTGGTTCTGGGCACTCCTGGAGAGGAAGGCCTCGGTGGCAAGATCGAGATGGTAAAAGCAGGAGCATTTAATGGAATAGATGTGGCTATGATCGTACATCCTGATACAAGGAACATTTCAACCGAAGAGGCGCTTGCCTGCAGCTCGCTGGAAGTGGAGTTTTTTGGCCGGCCAGCCCACGCTGCTGGCCAACCTCATAAAGGCATAAACGCCCTCGACGCTATAATTTTGGCTTTCACCTCGATAAATTCCCTGCGTCAACACATAAGGGGGGATGCACGAATTCATGGCATAATCACTGATGGAGGTGAGGCCCCTAACATAGTGCCTGCTCACAGCGCTGCTCTGTTTCTGGTACGTGCTCTAGATAATGACTATCTTTCTGAACTAAAGGATAGGGTTTTGAACTGCTTTACAGGAGCATCTGTAGCCACCGGGGCAAGACTAGAATACAAGTGGAGAGATAGGACTTATGCTCCGATGAAGAACAATATGACTTTGGCCGCGCTATTTAAGCAAAACCTAGAATCCCTGGGACGCGAAGTAGAAGCCTTCGACCCTCGCTTTGGCCTAGGCAGCACCGATATGGGAAATGTCAGTCAGGTGGCGCCCAGCATACATCCTACAATAGCCATTGCCCCTCGCGAGGTATTGATACATACGCCAGAGTTTGCCGCCGCTGCTGCCTCTGAAGCAGGACACAATGGCTTGATAGATGCAGCCAAGGCGATGGCAATGACTGTGGCTGATATTCTGCAGCCAGGAACGATTGATCAAATTAGGCAAGAGTTTCGCCGCGGTTAGGGTAACCATTGCCGATCCAGAAACAGGAAACGATGGTATAATTAGTGTGAATCTTGTCCCCTATATGAGAATGCGCAAATCTCTTGGAGGGCAGGGCTTCAGCAAGGTAGGGACGCTGTGAGTTCTGGGGGCACAGCTACAAGTTAAAGCAACGTCATTGCGAGTGAAACGAAGCAATTCCAGCAGGAGTTACCAAGTAGTTATCATCGGTGGTGGGCCCGCCGGACTCACCGCCGGGCTATATTGCGCCCGCTCCAAGTTTAATAGTTTGCTCATCGAGCAGGGAATAATTGGCGGGCAAATAACCAACGCCGAGCGGGTGGACAATTACCCTGGCTTTCCCAAGGGTATCTCCGGTATTGAATTAGGACAACTTATCCACGAGCAAGCTACTAGCTATGGATTGGAAACCTTACTTGCCGACGTTACCAAAGTGATGCCCGACCGGAAGCATAATCTGGTCAACAGCAGCGAAGGCGATTTTATGTCTGAATCAATAATCATCGCCTCTGGCTCGCAATTTCGCAAACTGGGCGTGCCCGGGGAGGATCAATTTGTAGGCAAGGGAGTCTCTTATTGCGCCACCTGTGATGGCCCTTTGTTCAAAGGTAAGACAGTGGCTGTTGTGGGTGGCGGCGATAGTGCCGTCACCGAGGCTCTCTATCTGAGCAAGTTCGCTTCCTCAGTCAAGGTCATCCATCGTCGCAACCAGCTTCGAGCCAGCAAGATATTTCAAGAAAGAGCTACGGCCGAACCCAAGATAGAGTTCACTTGGGATACTGTGGTAACCCAAATTGAAGGCGATGGAGTAGTTAAGCAGCTCACGCTAAAAAACACTAGAAATGATAAAATATCAATATTAGAGCTAGCAGGTGTTTTTGTGGCTATCGGCTCGAAGCCCAATACTGCTCAGTGGCGGGGATTGTTACCTTTGGACGAAGAGGGCTACATAATCACCAATGAGCTCATGGAAACGAAGATCCCAGGAATATATGCCGCTGGAGATGTGCGTCATAATTCAGCCAAACAGGCCATAACTGCTGCCGGAGATGGTGCTACTGCTGCCATATCAGCAGCGAGATTTTTGTCATTTTGACTAGCACTCAGCGCTCTGAGTGCCAGGGAGGAGTTATATGAAAGTTGTTTTGTTAGAAGACATCCCCGGAAAGGGAAGCGCTGGAGAAATAAAAGAGGTAAGCAAAGGTTACGCCAAGAACTTCCTTTTGCCTCGGGGGTTAGCTTTGGTAGCCACCCCCACGGTCATGAAGCAAGTAGAATCCAGGCTGGAGAGGGATATGCTTGAGGAAAGTGTTGACCGAGAGAAACTAGTTGAACTGGCTCAGCAAATTGAAGGAAAGGAAATTCGCTTTAAGGCTCGCATGGGTGGCGGAGAGCGCTTGTTTGGCTCTATCACCGCTGCCAACGTAGCTGAAGAATTGAGTCGATCCATAGGTTCTGTCATTGACAAAAAGAAGATAGGTATCGAGAAACCTTTCCGCCAGACTGGTAGCTATGAAGTAGCTGTTAAGTTAGCCAGTGACATTAAGCCGAAGATCACAGTGCTTATCGAGGAAGAAGAGAAAGAGCCAGAGACAGAGCAAAGGGCGGAGAAAGGGCAGGAGAAAGAAAAAAAACAAGAGAAAGAGAAGAGGCAAGAGAAAAAGAAAGGGAAGGCAAAAGGAAAAGAAAAGGAGAAAGAGTAGGCATGGCCGAGGAAAAATTGCCACCCCATGATGTTGAAGCCGAGGAGGCAGTAATTGGGTCTTTGCTTATTGACCCTGAGGCCATATTGAAAGTGGCTGCTTCTCTCAAGCCCGAGGATTTTTCTTCAGAAACAACTCGGGCAATCTACCAGGCTTGTTTCTCTCTTTATCAACGTCCTAATGAAGCCATAAATCAGATTACAGTGGCTCATGAGCTGATGCGTCAGGACAAGCTGGAGCAAATTGGTGGTGCTGCCTTTTTAAGCCATTTAATAAGTGGTGTGCCCACATCGCTACATGTTGAATATTATGCTCAAATAGTATCCAATACAGCAGTGATGCGGCGACTCATTGCCGCCGCCAGGCAAATCGAGGCCCTTGGCTACGAAGCCAGCCCGAATGTGGAGGCTAGCCTCAATGACGCTGAAGATATCCTGTTTAAAGTGCGAGCCAGACAGGGTCTTCGAGGCCTTGTTCCCATTCGTGAGCTTCTGGGTCAATATTTTGAAGGAGCTGGGCCTCCTACTACGCTCAGAGCAGCCGAAATACCTCACATTCAAACTGGTTTTACTGCCTTAGATGATTTTCTGGGAGGATTACAGAGGACTGACTTAATCGTTTTAGCCGCCAAGACTAGTCTGGGTAAGACCAGTTTAGCCTTAAATCTCGCTAGGAATACCGCTATTAACCAGAAGGCTTGTATTGCGTTATTCAGTCTGGAAATGTCTCGAGACGCGGTAGTGCAGAGGCTTCTAGCCAGCGAATCCGGGGTGGATTCTAGAAAGGTTCGTCTTGGGCGCTTTAGTGAGAAGGATGAGATAAAAATCATGGAAGCCAGCGGCGTCTTATCCGAGGCACCCATCTATGTTGATGATTCTCCCATGCTTCGCGTGGCAGATATAAGGAGCAAGGCACGGAGACTTCACTTCGAACGCGGCATCGACCTGATTATCATCGATTATCTGCAACTGATACAAGGCGATGGCAAAAATGAAACCCGAGTTCAAGAGCTCAGTAACATAACTCGTGCCTCAAAGACTTTAGCTCGGGAACTGAATGTGCCTATCTTAGCCCTATCGCAGCTCAGTCGGGCTATAGAAGCGCGTCCTTCCCATATACCTCAGCTTTCTGACCTGCGCGAATCTGGCAGCATTGAGCAGGATGCTGATGTGGTTATTTTCATTCACCGAGAAGACCTGAATTATTCTCCCGAAGATTGGAGCAAGGTGCATGATATTGAAAATGAACCTTATCCCCGTGGCATCGCCGACATCATCATAGCCAAACACCGCAACGGTCCTTTAGGACAAATCAAGCTGCGCTTCCTGGAAAGGGTTGTCAAATTTGATAATGTAGAGGCAGAGCCGATTTCTGCCTCTTAAACCACAGAGTTCTCAGGTTAGTTAAGGGTGAAAAGATGCCTGACAGGCAATCGTTAAGTTCTCACAGTAAGACAAGTTTTGTCTCCCTGCCTGACTCTTTTTTTACCCAGGCAGTACCTAGAATTCAAGACCTGGCTGAACTCAAAGTAGTGCTGTATGCGGCTTATCTTATCCTGCGAAAGCCGGACTATCCTCAATTCGTCACTCATAAGAACCTGAAAGCTGAAAGTTGTCGGCTGTCAGCTGAGTTAGGTGAGGAGACACTTCGCCAGGCTTTGGACTCGGCTGTAGAGCACGGTACTCTATTACGCTCGAGGATAAATATAAATGGAATGCTGGAGGATGTTTACTCTCTGACCAGTGAGAACCTTCAGCCGCCGACTATCAACATCTTCACCCTCTACGAGCAGAATATCGGCATAATAACGCCCATGATCGCTGAAGAACTTAAGGAGGCCGAGAAGCTTTATCCGCCCCAGTGGATTGAAGAAGCCTTTAAGGAAGCAGTTGCGCTGAACAAACGCAGTTGGAGATATATCGCCCGCATCCTGGAAAGATGGGCTAGCGAAGGTAAAGACAGTGGAGAGTATAAGAGAGACATTAAAAAGGATGGCCCAGACAAATATGTCAAGGGCAAATACGGACACCTCGTCAAAAGATAACGTCCCCCCTCCCTCGGAAGAAGGCGCAGGTGAAATCTGCCCTGTTTGCAAAGGGGCAGGCGTTGTTCATCCTGCCCTGGATTCGGGGAAAGTTGATTTCAGCCGGGTGGTACCCTGCCGATGCAGTAAGGGGGAGTTGAGAAAGAAGAAAACGGAATATCTTGAGAAATACAGCAATTTGGGGTCTCTGTCGCAGCTTACCTTTGATAATCTATCTCCTAAAGGAAAGGTGGCGAGTGCCATTTCCCAGGAGCGTTTTACTCAGGTCCATCAGGCTGCCAGAGCTTTTGCCGATAATCCCCGAGGTTGGCTGGTATTCTTAGGGCCCAGCGGCTCGGGCAAGACACACCTGGCTTGTGCTGTCGCCGATCACCGTCTCAAGTTAGGGGAGCCAGTATTCTATATTACCGCTGCTGACCTCCTGGACCACCTTCGCTCCGCATTCAGCCCCAGCAGCAACACCACCTATGACGAGCTGTTTGAGCAAGTAAAGAACGTGCCTCTATTGGTGCTTGATGACCTTACTCTGGGAAGCGCTACCGCCTGGGCCAAAGAAAAGCTGGAGCAACTCCTTCATCATCGCTTCAATGCCAGACTGGCCACGGTAATAACGACCGATGTACCGCTGGAAAGAATGGATGAACGCTTGCGCGGTCATCTTACTGATAGTGAATTCTGTCAGATATGGACGATTGAACAAGAATCGCCCCTGGAATCCCAAAGTGGCTTGAAATTAGAGCTACTACGAAATATGACCTTTGACAATTTTGACCATAAGAGGATGGAACTTCCTCCCGAACAGCGGCAAAATTTGCGCCAGGCTTACAACTTGGCAGTAGAATTTGCTCGCTCCCCAGAGGGTTGGCTAATATTTCAAGGTATTAATGGGTGTGGCAAGACTCATCTGGCAGCAGCTATCGCTAATTATCGGCTGGCGCGGGGAAAGCCAGCCTTATTTGTGGTTGTCCCCGACCTTCTGGACCATTTACGTTCTACATTCAGTCCGGATAGCAAAATATCCTATGACGAATTCTCTGAGAAGCTTAAAGAAACTCCGTTGCTGATACTCGATGACTTCGGGGAACAATCGGCCACGCCCTGGGCTCAAGGGAAGCTATATCAATTGATTAATCACAGGTATAATGCCCGGTTGCCCATGGTGGTCACTACATGTCTCTCTTTAGATGAGATTGAAACGCGAATCAGTTCACGAATGGTGGACCCAATGATAAGCCTGGTATTCAACATCACCGCTCCCGATTATCGGGGCAATGTAAAGCCTGTACGGCAAGCTAAACGCTACTAAATTTGGTTAGAGACTCAACTGTTTTTCCCTATGTTCTATCCGCGAGGATTGTTGCGGTTGACTTTCCTAATCTCGTAGCGACAGGGCGCAGAGAGAAAAACAGAGTTCATCCCAGTCTTTCCGTTATTTCTTATTGACTTCCCAATATTTCGCCAGGATACCGCTCCCAACCCAGCAGGCTATGGCTATAATTAAACCGATGCCGAACGACAGGGGCGTGAATATTCCCACTAGAAGCACTATCAACCCGACCAGACCGATAAGACTGACATAGGCAATCTTTGCATTTCGAGACACGTTATAACTTCCTGTTCTCTAAACACTCGCCTTTACTGCGCTACGCCGACCAATAATTTTATAAGCCGGACCAGTGCCCCGATTCCCAATCCGACGGCGATGACGACTAGAACAATAGTTACTGCTACCGGCATGATATCAGCAGCGGTGGGATTAGGAATCACGCTGAAATTAAACGGAAATATAGCTATTAGCTTGGCGACCACCGCGGCGCCAATCGCCGCGAGGATAATGTGAATAGTCTCCCGCAGCCAATGTCTATCGTAAGCAATCAATACAGTGTAGGCGGCTATAGATATAGCCAATGCTGTAACCAGAACTGGGAGCCAGGTGAAATAGTCGCTGGTAAGAAGTGACAATCTGGTAACGCCACCTCCCGGCTCGGTATGGTACCAGGCTATATACCTGTGGAAGAAGGAAAAGAATACAAGGAAAACCACGTTGAAGAATATGGCGGCGCTGTAGCCAGCAATCCTACCGGCTCTGGTCCTTGTGAAGTAGTCCTCCGCTTGCTTCCCAGACTCCTTGATCCCTTGTGATATGGGTGGAGGCGGTGCCTCTTGGGGCTCTGGCGGTTTCTTAGATCCCATGGTGCTCGTGCCCTCAGCCGTCTTTCGTTCCTCCCCTGTTTCAGGCTTTTCGGCACCCCAGTTAGCAGGCAGTAATCCCTCAGCCACCTGACCGGCGACCGGAACCTTGTATAGCTCACCCTGGTAAGCCTTGACCATCAGAACTACCCACAGGATGAAGGCCAGGATGCCTATGATGATACCGAATACGTCCCCTGCATAGGGTATCCAGCCTAGAAGAGCACCGGCAACGGTCAAAGCAGCAAATGTGACTATGGACTGCAGGGCATGAAAGCGGACAAATCTATTCTTCTGCTCGATTACAAGAAAGACAATACCGCTAATCCAGCCTCCGAGGTAACAAAGCAATCCAGCGACATTCGGCTCCAGTCCCGTGGATGAACCACCTGCAGTCATTCGTTGCTTCTGCTCAGCCTCAATCCGTGCTTTCTCTTCCTCGTAGATTTTGCGCCTTTCTTCCGGTGATAATGACATGAAACACCTCCAGTGGTCTAAGGTTAACTGCGATTAACAGACTCCCCTTTGCTCGCTGCTTGAATCTGTAGTACCTGCATCACTTGACATAATTGGCTGTACCTTGTCCAGATTTCTGTTCTATTTCTTGTTAGTCGGCTTCCATCTTTGAGAAGAAGTTGGTATCCAAACTCAGATCCTCAAAGACGATGCCTATTGATTCTCTGACTTTATCCCGCTCTCTGATAATATCATAACCGCACACAGTGGCCGTACCCGAGCTGGGATTTAGCGCCGTAGCCAGCATCATGACGGTGCTGGTCTTGCCGGCTCCATTAGCGCCCAGACAGCCGAACATTTCTCCCTCCTCGACTTCGAACGAGATATGGTCTACGGCAACAAGATGGCCAAACATCTTGGTCAGATTGTCAGTTACTATTGCCTTCATTGTCCGTCTCTACTTGCCACAGACAAGCTCTTGTCCGAGGCGAAATGCATCCTTGAGAGCGGTAGGATGTTCCTTGATTTGAGCTTTATTGTCAATTCCCCTGACTAAGAGATCGCCAGAATATTTCACACCTATGGCATCAAAGAAATACTTCACCGTGAGCACAGCGCCATCAAAGAGCTTTGCACCTCGAGTAGCGCCTACCGAAATAAACACTCCCCTTCGCTCTCGTTTATCTTCCTTGCCCATGCCCAGCACATGTTTTCTTACCCAAAGAGCCTGACATCTGTCTATTATGGCCTTCGCCTGGCTGGTAACACCATAGAAGAACATCGGTGAAGCAAAAATGACGTGGTCTGCTTCCAGAAGCTTCTTGTATAGCAATTGCATATCGTCTTTGATGGCACAGTTGCCGTCCTTACGACACGCATATATTTCCAGGCATGGCGAGATTTTGAGTTTGGAGACCAGCACCTTTTCGACCTCGGCTCCGGCCTCCCCGGCACCTTCCAGCGCCTTATCGAGAAGGATTTCGGTATTGCTTTGCTTTCTCGGGCTGCCCATAATCCCCAATACTTTCATATTAGTCTCCACTTCATACGCCATACTTATCTCTCAGCATCTGTGACAGCTCAGGTAGGAAGGCAAACGCCTTTTCCACTATCTCTTCCTCAGAGCTGGAGACCTGGCATTTGCCTTCCTTCTTATCGACGGTACTGCTCTGCCCTACGTCGCTCAAGCAACATCTAGCCGGTGCCACCAACGCTTGCATCGCAATTTGGCTCAAGGATAGATCTGTATTCTGGGAGACCACCTCCCAATAGCCTGAAAGAGTCGCTGCCAACGTTTTTGGTGTCTGCGTTGCCAGGACTGTGGATTCAGTGGGAACAATGCCCCACGAGATAATCCCGCCTTTCTTTATGAATTCAGCCACGTTACCTGCGTATTCCTTAGGCATGAACCCAATTTGATAGGCATCGAAGGACAGAATCTCCACCCCAAGCTCTAATAGA
Source organism: Dehalococcoidia bacterium (assembly GCA_029857995.1). Lineage (GTDB taxonomy): Bacteria > Chloroflexota > Dehalococcoidia > GIF9 > AB-539-J10 > RBG-13-51-36. The sequence continues at coordinate 4,020 of JAOUFZ010000011.1, read as the reverse complement.
TAAGGTAAGTTCACCTCAGCACAGAGATGCAGCCCTTTGGGACCTTCCAGTCCTTCAACAAAATCATGGTAATGTTCGTTGGCTTGTTGCTCATTATATCCCGAAAGACCACTAAACACGTAACCCAACCCCGGCTCATCCAGCCAGACAAAGGCATTGGGATTCCTTTCCTTGAGCGCCCGATACTGGATGTTGGCTTTCTTCTGAACAAAATCAAACAAAACAGTCCTTACCTCATCGTTATAAATGATCGGCTTAAGGTTCTCATCAAGCACCTTGAAGCCAAAGCTCACGGGACCAGTTACCTGTCCCCTGATAGCCTTGTAACCTTGAAGCTCCCCGGACAGAAATTTGTGGAATACTGCCGAATACTGGGCCGTGAGGGCGAAAGTCTCCGGGACATCCATTTTCACGAAATATGCATCGAGCTCTTGATCAAATCGGGAAGTGTCAAACTTGAGTCGCTCTTTATCAAAGTCAATAGCTATGCCAGGGAAATTCTGCGATGTCTGAACATACATATCTTCATACATGCTCACTTTCGGAAGCTGAGGCCAGAACGGGATATCCAGGCTCAAGGCAAGCCGCAGCGCCTGCTCAACATTCCTATGAGGCATTATCCCCATGGCGGTAGTGCTGCATCGTGCCTCAAATGCGATCATGAGTTTCTGGCCTCCCTTTCGACAAACAGTGTCTAAATAATAGCACGAAGACGGGGAGAATCTTGAATTTTAAGGAGTATGTTGATACCGGTCAGGGTGGGTCTTCATCTCATCCCCATGACCAGCCACCCACCACTCGAAAACAGCGATTGGGGCCAGAATCTCGGCAAAGATTATCCCTTAGAGCCAGTCGGTATCTTAAGATGCAATCGAAACACTCCGCACGCACGAACCTTTTACCAAGTGATTGTCCTCAAGATTGCCGCCCCATTCACTCATCTCAATTACTCGACTGTCAAATAGTGATCGAACTCTCAGGAAATCTTAGCCGTTTGTCGTGGCTGAGACGCGTAGTGCCTGTTTCTCTATCTTACGATTTTTTGTCCCTTGAGAGGCCTATGCGAACTTTCCGTGGTTTGCCATTGGTAGCAGCTATGTTAGACGTGACTTCTTCAACATAAGCCACTGCAGGAACTTTTTGCAGCACATCAACAACATTTATGGGCCTACGCAGGAAGACCAGAATCAAAGGCGCATCAATCTGAGGTACAATCATCTCAGTATTGGCAACTTCAGGCAACTGGTCGAGGAAGGACACGACCTCCATGATTGTGGCTATCTCAAACGGAGGCGAGATTTCCACTTCCCATTGCGGCTTGCCTGATTCTGGCTGCTCTTCCATACGAAGCAGTCCCGAGGACTCGAAGCTTTTTTCAGCGTCGTCCGTAGCCAGCCAACTTGGCTCCGGTTGGTGCGGGCGCTCGCCAACTGTCTTCTTGCTCGCTTCCGTAACCATGGTGTCGCTCTGTTCAGCAAATTCCCCTGCTGCGCCGTCTTTCTCTTGTGCGATTCCGACGGTTGCAGTGCTCTTCTTTTCTCCAAACTCAGACGACCTATTGTCAAAATCTGCTTGTATCGCCACTGCCTGTTGCTTAAGGCGTTCCAGTTCTTCCAGCAAGTAGCCAGACTGTTGATTTACAAGGTTGCGTAGATCATTTCGGATTCTGTTTTTTTCGTTCTCTAGCAGGATTGCTGCATCCTCTTCGGCTTTGGCCTTGATTGCATTAGCCTCTTCGTTAGCAAGCTCTACAGCTTCAGCTATCTTCTTTTCCGCCGTCTGTCGAGCTTGTTCTTTGGCTTTATCTATGATGGCAGCACTCTCAGCTTTAGCTTGTTCTGCAGCTTCTGTCTTAATCTGCGTAGCCAGCTTATCGGCTTCGACAATGGCCCTTTCCGCAAGCCTGTTAAGGGACGCGATATGATCCTGGGACTGAGCCAGTTTGTCTCGCTCCTTGACAAGCTCGTCAATGAAAGATGTCACCTGAGCCTCATCCAATCCATTCTTCACTCGCTTGAACTCATGCCCGCCCAGCACAACCACATCATCTTTGGCAGTATTACCCATAATAGTCATAATATCACCTACCTTTCTCACAGGATCGAGGACCACGGGAGTAACAAGGCAACGCGCCAGTCTCGTTTCACTTCACGATACTCCTTCATACTTCTATCTCTTGATTTCACCCTGAAACACCTTCCAGATTTTCTCTGAATTTCTTCTTGCTTCTTCCCAGGCCTGCTCGACGGTCTCTCTGCGTATTCTCAATGCCTCATTCAGACTGTCCTGATAAGCCTGCGTAGCACTCAGTTTCGCCTTCTTATACATTCCTTCGGCTTCTTGCTCAGCCTTTTCCAAGGATCGGGTGGCTTTTTCTATGGCTACCGCACACAGTTTAGCAGCGTGCTCTTCAATTTCCTTGAAGGATTCCTCCACCCGGCACTGGCGTTCCTGATATGCCAGACTTACCTTTTTCTGAGCCTGCAGATATGACTCATAGGCAGCTTGGGCCTGGCTCATCAACTCATCGATAGAATCCCTGTCCTCCTTAGTGACCTCGGTGGGGAGCTCGATCATTTGTTCCCCATCTTTGCCTACCACCTTCCTGGCTTGTTGACTCTTAATCATGGTAGTCGCCACAATACACCTCCTTGAATTTGCCTCTCAGTACGATCATTGAATGTCCTTACACAACAATATCGATGGTGTTCCTAACATTGTTGCCCGCATGATTCTTCTGAATCCTTTTGGTCTCTGCCTCAAGGCTACGTAGTTCATGTTCCGCGAATAGCCTCCACCCTTTCCTGTCTCTATATTCGGCATCCTGCACGATGTTCTCCCTGATCCAGCGGAAAAGGGTGCTCTTACCTATGCCAACTATCTGGCAGACTTCCGCAGTCCTATAATAAATTCGACCATCTATTTTTAGAGGCATATGCAACACCCCCTAAGACTGATTGAATATAGTCTATGACTACGTCACATTCTCGTCAATCACCCATTAGTAATCCTACTTCCGTAGGGGGCTACGATTGTCTTAGTTTCTATCAGCTTTCGTAGAGGCGAACAATGAAGGAAGCGCCGAAGCGCAGCTAGCGGATTGAGGTTATCCCTGAAATTCGGAAGGGCTGGATTTTCCCACTGTCGGAATATCCAGCCCTTCTGTTCTACACATCCATAAACAAGTCTTCCACAGTACCGGTAGCATCTACTTATGCGCCGGGATTAAGGACGCGCCCGACAAAGAGAATGGCACCCGTCTCAACGTCACGAATCAGGAAGATGAAGGGGCGGTCTATGGTGACTGCCACAACAGATTCGGGTACCGCTGTCAGTCTCATAATCACTGCGGTGGCGGCCGCCGCCTCGGTGCCAGCTTCATCCACAGCAACGAACGCCTTGTGTATGACTTCCGATATGAATAGCTCAGGATTACCAGTCATTCCGGAGAAATCTGCGCCACCCGAAAAGGCAATCGGCATGCCCATCGCCGCGAGGGTATCCTTCAGGCTGAAGTCTGAGTCAAATTCAAACTTGGGCATCGTCAGGGCTACCTCAGTAGGTTGCAGACCGCTTATGATGTCACTGACGCCCTGAGCCTGAAGTCCTTCTTCGAAAGCCGCGAATTGTCCGGCTTCAGGCAGGAGGATGACCATCGAGAGTTCACCGCCATCATAGAGTAGCTCAACCGCCTGGTACCCTTCCCCATCGGTATAGCCGAAGGACTCCGTTTGCTTCATCATGGGGACCATTACTTGCGCCCCATCAAGAAGGTGGAATGGGCCGTTTGCTGTCACTTTCTTATCGAAAGGGTACTCCCAGGCAGCATTGAAGTAGATAGCATTGGTTAGCACAAGGCGGGTCAGGGCATCAATCGCGCCCTGCGGGATGAGATCCTCGATGCGACTTTCCGTCTGGTCACTGACCCAGTCATTGATGATGACACGGGACTTCTCTGCTTCTGTTATGAAGTCCAGTATTCTCAGCCCGGCACCATAGTTCTCGGCCAGGACATCGAGG
>JAOUFZ010000138.1 GCA_029857995.1 Dehalococcoidia bacterium | reverse complement strand
AATTGGTTGCTACCGAGGCACAAGACACCGCATGAGGCTGCCAGTCCACGGACAGAGGACGCGCACGAACGCCCGAACTAAGAAAGGGCCGAAGAAAACAGTGGCTGGTAGAGGGCAGAAGCGTGGTGTGGCTAAGAAGTAAGGAGATTGTTTTGACAGATGCCAAGGAAGAAAAAAGCCCATAAGAAGATTAGCGAAGGCAAAGCTTACATCCAATCTAGTTTTAATAATACTATTGTGACTATTACCGATATGGAAGGTAATGTTGTTGCCTGGGGAAGTTGTGGGACTGCCGGATTCAAGGGTTCTCGGAAAGGAACGCCCTACGCTGCCCAGATAGCTGCCAGAGATGCAGCACACCGGGCGATGGGTGATGGCTTGCATCGAGTCGAAGTGTATATTAAAGGCCCTGGTAGCGGACGAGAAGCAGCTATCCGCGCCTTACAGGCCGCCGGCATTACCGTTACAGCCATTAGAGATGTGACTCCTATCCCCCATGACGGCTGTCGTCCGAAAGGGAGGCGAAGGGTATAAGATGGCTCGTTATACAGGACCAACTTGTCGCGTGTGTCGCCGTTTCGGGGAAAAACTGATGCTCAAAGGCGAGAAGTGCGCTACACCTAAATGTCCCGTAGAGAAGAGGAATAGTCCGCCAGGGGAGCATGGACAAACTCGCGGGCGCGGGCGCGGGCGCGGGCGCGGTGGGGCTTCCGACCGCGGACTTCAATTGCGCGAAAAGCAAAAACTTCGTTTTAGCTACGGTGTTTTAGAACGGCAATTTCGCAGGTTTTTTGAAGAGGCCAAGAAAAGGCCGGGTGCCACCGGAGAGACTCTTCTGGTATTGCTGGGGAGGAGACTGGATAATGTGGTTTATTGCTTGGGTTTTGCTGATTCACGTGCTCAAGCCAGGCAAATAGTTGGGCACGGCCACATAATGGTCAATGGGCGCAGGGCAGGTATTCCCTCCTTTCTGGTGAAATCGGGAGATGTCATAAAATGGTGCGAAGCCAGTAAGAAAACGGAATACTATAAAAGACTGGCTGAAGAAATTGAAGGAAAATTCATGCCCAGCTGGTTAAGCTTGGATAAAGAGAGCATGACAGGCAGGGTGTTAAATTTGCCTGGCAAGGACGATGTTGAAGCCAAGTTTAGCGTGAAAGCTGTTGTTGAATATTACTCGAGGTGAGTTATGCCCGAATTGTCTATTCCCACTGTAACTTGTACTGAAAGCGGCGTCAATTACTCTCGTTTTCTTGCTGAACCTCTCGAGCCTGGTTTTGGCGTTACCTTAGGGAATGCCTTGCGGCGTGTGCTTCTCAGTTCTCTGCCTGGTGCAGCGGTAACCTGGGTCAAGATCGAAGGAATTCAGCATGAGTTCTCTCCTATTCCCCGTGTTAAGGAAGATGTTATGGAGTTCTTGCTGAACGTAAGGCAACTGAGACTCTGCCCTCTTTCTCGTCAGCCCGGCCAGTTGCTCTTGGAGGTAGAGGGGGAGGGCAAAGTCAGCGCGGCTGATATTAAACCCTCGGCTGACTTTCGCATTGCCAATCCTGAACTTTATTTGGCTTCTTTAGACTCTTCCAAAGCCAGGCTTTGCGTCGAACTTAACGTGGAGTTAGGGAGAGGTTATGTGCCAGCTAAGTCAGCTGATGGGTTACCTGTGGGAGCACTGCCGGTAGATGCCATCTTCACCCCAGTGCGGAAGGTCAACTTCTCTGTTGAATCTATCAGGCCTGGTCAGGAGGGAAGTCCAGATAAGCTCATCCTGGAAATTTGGACCGATTCTACGATTTTTCCCTGGGAGGCACTTAGCCAAAGTGCTAACATCTTAGTTAATCAGTTCTCTTCCTTCAGGGATTTTGAAGTTCCCATGGCTCGAGCGCTGCCTATTTCGCCCGAGCAATATGATACCCCTCTGGAGGAACTAAATTTGTCAACTCGCTCCCACAACAGTTTGAAGAGAGCGGGGATTTTCACTTTGGGACAATTGTTGGAGAAAGGCAAGGAAGGTTTGCCGCCATTGCCAGGTTTGGGGGCGAAATCTCGAGCCGAAGTAGAGGAGTTAATGGCGGCGAAATTAGGCTCTCCTGTTCCTGAAAAGAAGGAAGAATGAGGCACAAAGTAGCAGGACGGCACTTGAGTAGGCCGACAGAGCAGAGGTGGGCCTTATATCGGAATCAAGTCACTGCCCTTCTGGATCATGAAAAGATCACCACCACTGAGGCTAAAGCTAGGGAAGTTCGCAGCTTAGCAGAGAGAATGATCACCCTGGCTAAAGATGGCAGCCTTGCCTCAAGGAGGCAAGCATTAGCTTTTATTACTGATAAGAAAGTGGTTGACAAACTATTTGCGGAGATTGCTCCAAACTATGCTGACCGTAGCGGTGGTTATACAAGGTTGCTGAAGTTGGGACCTCGCCCCGGCGACAGCGCGCCAATGGTTCAAATTGAATTGGTCAAGTAAGTTCATTTTGCTCATCGAATATGACGGTACCCAATACTATGGCTTTCAATGGCAACTTGGTCTACCGACCATTCAGAGTGAGCTGGAGCAAGCTATAGGGCGATTGTGCGGGCAGAGCAGCCGGGCTATGGCAGCCAGTAGAACTGATACCGGTGTGCATGCCAAGGGACAAGTGGTAAGCTTCTGGGCGAAATCCAAATTGGATACCATGACGTTAGTTAGAGCCTTGAATTATTATTTACCCGAAGACATCGCGGTCAAAGCGGCTTACAGGGCTAGCGATGATTTTAATGTCCGGCGCGATGCTTTGAGCCGAGAGTACCGTTATTATATTTTAAATAGCGATACTCGCTCGCCGTTTAGTCGCAGGTTTGCCTTATTTATGCCTAGAATGCTGGACATACAGGCGATGAATGAGGCCTGCCAGCTCATCCAAGGTGAGCATGATTTTGCCTCGTTTGCCAGTTCTCTGGATGGCAGAAAGAGCACGCTGCGCAATGTTTATGAGTCGGGAATCGAGAAAAAAGGAGATTTTACCGTTTTCCGTATCGTGGCTAACTCCTTTTTGCCTCACCAGGTACGAAGCACCGTAGGTCTTTTGATCAGGCTGGGCCTGGGTAAGATAGGCATCGCAGAATTTCATGATATAATGGAGGCCAGGAGTTTGGGTTTAGCCGGTCCCTTGTCTTCTCCTTGTGGCTTATGCCTTGAGAAGGTCAATTATCCTAAGCCTTTGGGAAGCTAGACCTGTACTGAGGCTATCGAAGGAAATGAAGACTTACAGTACTAAAGCTAAAGATATCGAGCGGAAATGGTGGGTGATTGATGCTGCGGATAGAACTCTGGGAAAGGTAGCGACAGAAGTAGCCAATTTACTTATGGGCAAGCATAAGCCGCTTTATGCTCCTTATATTGATACGGGTGATTATGTCGTGGTGGTTAACGCTGCCAAAGTAAAGGTGACGGGGAAGAAAACCGAACAAAAGATTTATTATAGGTACTCGGGGTACCCAGGCGGCTTGAAAAGCCCCAGCTTTAAGGAAGTATTTAATAAAAACCCTGCCCGTGTGATTGAACTTGCGGTTAAAGGGATGTTGCCTCATAATCGTTTGGGCAGAGCTATGTTCAAGAAACTGAAGGTTTATCCCGGTGATGAACATCCTCACCAGGCTCAGGCTCCACTTCGCCACGCTGGCGAAACGAAGGGAGCAGAATGACTGAGAACAAAGAAGCCGGAGTATTATCAAAGGAAAGGTGATGACTTATGAGCGAGGAAAGTTACGTTTGGGGAACGGGTAAGCGCAAATGTGCTATAGCTCAAGCCAGGCTTTTGCCCGGCAAGGGGGAGATAATTGTCAATGATAGGCCCTATCAAGAAGCTTTCCCTCGCATCGAACATCGCCGTATGATTGAACATCCTTTGCAGGCTACCAATACTATGGGCAAATTTCGTGTCACGGTGAAGGTGAATGGCGGTGGCCTCAGTGGTCAGGCTGGAGCCATTCGCCATGGCATTGCTCGAGCTCTGGCTAAAGAAAACGAGCTATTTAAGCCTATGTTGCGTAAGGAAGGCCTGCTTACGCGGGATAGCAGAATCAAAGAACGCAAGAAATACGGACTCAAGCGAGCTCGCAAGGCACCACAATATACCAAGCGCTAACAGTACTCCGACTTATCTCTTGGTAACGTGTGGCTGTTTTTGGGGATTTTCTTTAAACCCGACTTTGGCGGCTTCGTAAGTAGATGCTCATCGGCATCGTGCTATTGTTCCAGACAATGGTAACAGCTATAATATGAACATACTGGGGATTAGTCTAGCGGTAGGACGACTGACTCTGGATCAGTTAGGCCAGGTTCGAATCCTGGATCCCCAGCCAGTGTGGCGCATTCGTCTAGAGGCCTAGGACACCTCCCTCTCAA
>JAOUFZ010000137.1 GCA_029857995.1 Dehalococcoidia bacterium | reverse complement strand
GCCCGCAGTTTATGATAAGCGACTTCGGAATTATGAAAACCGGGGCAGCACATGTACCGTGCAGCGTTATGCACAAGGCCACTGACTTGATATACGAGATCGGTGAATCAAAAGCTGAGACAGTTATCTGCACTGAGATGTCCCTGGAGCTGGTAAATTCAATAAAGGATAAGATCAGAATAAAGAACATAATAGTAACCTCCATAATGGATTATTCACCTGAAGAGCCAACCGTACAACAGTCACCGGGTACCTACCAGTTTCGTGATTTGATAGCAAGCCATGAGCCTAGGCCTCCCGATGTTGACATCGACCCAATGAAAGACCTAGCTGTCCTATCATTCACCGGGGGGGCCACTGGCTTACCCAAGGGAGCAATGTTGACCCATTATAATCGAATAGCGGCAGTGATACAGACTGCGTGGGCATATGAGCCCTTAAGAGTTGGAATCAGGGGTAAGGCTTCGGGCATGCTACCCATTCCTCTTTTTCATACGTATGGTCACTTAATTATGCACTTCGGCGTTTACTGGGGGCTCAAGTCTTACTTGCTTCCCGACCCGAGAGACATTGACACTCTGGCGCAGATGTTGACGAAGTATCGCCCCTTTTTCTGTGCCTGTGTGCCGACTCAATACTCGCGGCTGGTAGCTGCCGGACTGGGCAGGATTACCACGATGTTTGTGTCGACAACAGCAGCGCTGGCCCCTGAGATTGCTCGGAAATTCAGGCAAGAAACCGGCGTACCCATAACTGAAGCCTATGGACTCACCGAAACCGGTGGCGGTACACACATGAACCTTTCATCTTTCTCCAAAATCACAGGCTTCATGCCTTTCGAAAAGTTTGGCTCGATAGGAATACCAGTACCGGATACGGATGTAAAAATTGTCGACCTGGACACTGGTGAGGAGGTGGCCCCAGGGCAGGAAGGTGAGTTGTGGGTTCGAGGGCCGCAGGTCATGATTGGGTACTGGCCTGAAGCTGGCAAAGGGCTTGTTGACGGCTGGCTGCCCACCGGTGATGTGGTCAAAATGGAAGAGGATGGCTATTTCTACATCACAGACCGGCTTAAGGATATGGCCAATATATCTGGACTCAAAGTTTATACCAGGCTGGTTGACGATGTTCTATATGAGCACCCGGCGGTTGGCGATGCGGTGGCGATTGGGATTCCCGACCCGGAGCGTCCAGGCAGTGAAAGGATAAAAGCTTTCATCAGGCTAAAAAAAGAGGCCCGAGGGAAAGTGACAGCCGAAGAGATAATCGATCACTGCCGTGAGAAGCTGCCCGCTTATGCCGTACCCAAATTCATTGAGTTCAGGGAAGAGCTACCCCTCACCGTCACTCTGAAGCTATTCAAAAGGCAATTGAGGGAGGAAGAGATAGCTAAGATGAAAGCCAGCGGGGAACTAAAGTAGAGGGAATAGCTTTTAGCGTAGTACGAAACATTTTCCTGTGTGCCCTCGGTCCATGAATGACCTTCAAGATTCGTGTTGTGTAGTGTAGCTCCTGAGAGCAAGAGACGCCTAGGGCATGCTCTACTGTGCCTATCAAACATATAGTTGTGGACTATTAGGGTCGCATGGTGCACATTTAAGCCAGGGTGAGTCTGACATCCCGAAACTATGTCTGGTAAAATAGCCTGATTTGCTATTGCCTAAGCGAGGTATAACCATATGCCGAGCTATGAGGATTTAGAGGCCAAGATAACAGACACGGGAGAATGTACAGTGTGCGGGGCATGTATCACAGCCTGCCCCGGTTCTCACATCAAGTTTATTGAAAACAAGCCGAAGCGGCCCAAGCGTACCATGGATTGCGTGGGTTGCAGCACCTGTTACGAAGCCTGCTATATACTCAGACACGACCTGATAAAGAATATAGAGGGCAGAACCATCGGCTGGGGGAAAAAGGAAAGCATAGGTTTATACAGGCGCATCGTGGTGGCAAGAACGAAAGACACAGAAGTTAAAAAGGCCTGCCAGGATGGTGGAATCGTAACCACGCTACTTCTGTATGCACTGGACAGCGGCGCCATAGACGGAGCACTGGTAGTTGGCAGAGACGGCTGGGCACCGCTAGCCTGTATTGCCAAGACTAGGGACGAGATTGTACTGTCAGCTGGTAGTAAATACGGCGTGGTGCCGATGGTGAAGGAGCTGCGAGCGGCTGTTGTTGACCACGGACTGAGCAAAATCTGCGTTGTGGGTTCCCCTTGCCATATACAGTCGATAAGATACCTGAAGCACAAAGGCCTGCCCCTGGCATCAGCGGTGAAACTGACCATAGGACTGTTCTGCCGCGAGAACTACGAATATGCTTGCCTGGCAAAGGAAGTCACGCAAAAGGGGCTGGATATCAGACGGGTGGATAAACTGGATGTCTCCAATGAGTTCAACATATATGCCGGCGGGAAGAAGCTGTCTTTGCCCATAACCGAGGTCAAGAGTTGTGTCCCCAGGCATTGCCTGGTTTGCCAGGATTTCGCTGCTGAGCTGGCCGATATCGCCATTGGCAGTATGGGCTCCGCCGAGGGATGGTCAACAGTGATAATCAGGACTGAAGAAGGCGAGAGGATTTTTTCCGGCATGGAGGAAAAGGGACTTATAGAAACAAAAGACATAGGAGACATTGTTGACGTAAAGGAAATAGCTGGTAGAAAGAAAGAGAAGGGAAAACAGACAAAGGAGATTTTCAAGTTGAAGGAAGCTGGGCTGGAGAAAAAGGAAATTGCTGCCAAACTGGGGATAACGGTAGAGAGGGTATCTCACCGGCTGGATGGAATTTGAGGACATGGAACGTTTCGGAAGTGAGAGGTAGAAATTGAGGCTTCAGATCATGGCCTGTGGTACGAAACAAGAAGAGAGGGGAACCAGACTAGGGGGATTCACAGTTGTGTCTGGTTGACATAATCTACTCGGCTGGAACAATGCACTAACGTCCGGCTTAACAAGATCTATATTGCCGGCCGTTTTGGAGCCGCCTGCAACAGGCTGGTGACCCAGAAAGTCCTTCAGGCTTTTGAGGAGGCCTAGCCGGTTACCGTTTGGCTGCCTTTGCCGGTGTCTTGCCTGGCGAGGTCATCTTCTTGCTCAAGGCATCACGGTCGCCGCCGCTCATGCCGGCGATGTGTCTAACCAGTTTCTTCCTGGACTCGACGTCGTACTGGGTAGTGATGGCGATTTGTTCCATGATAGGTGAGCCGCCACCATGGTAACTGCCGACATTGTGTATGCCTGCGGTCGCTGAGCAGAGCACGTCACCTAGGTAACGCCATAGCTGTGCCTGGTCCTCCACGGGCATGTCTGGATTGCGCTTTGTGTATTTCAAGAGAAAGTCACGGGTCTCGGGGTTCAGGAAATCTTTCTCGTGTGGGAAGGTCGCCACCACGCCGCCGGTGATATCGCAAAGCATCTCAGTTTCATGATAGACTGCCTCACCCGTCAGGCAGCGGCCGACGTTGCAGTAAATTGAATTGGGTATATAGGAGCCGGGGCCATAGGGCACGAATCCTATTCCAGGTATGTAGACCTCTGGCTTGCCCAGGGCAGAGGCTGTGTATCCCGCAGCATAACCCAGCTCGGTGACCATGATAATTTCAGCCAGCTTCTTCCGGACGCCGGGTGTCTTGTGGATGTTGTTCACCTCGGCAGCCAGTGCCGCAGTTCCCAAAAGTACGTCGCCAAGAGCCGGTTTGCAGCCAGAATAGGAGTGGCGGTGGAACAAGGCGAAGAGGAGAGCCACCACGCCGCCATGCTGCCATTCGCCGGCCAGGAAGACTCTTTCCCAGGGCACGAAACAGTCATCAAATATCATGTAAGAATCTGTAGCTCCGGGCAGGAAGCCACGCTTGAAATGTTCTCTTGGCCTGAGGTTATGGACGGTAACAACCTGTTTCAGTCCTTCCCAGTCACCCGGGATGGCGAAGGCGACGGCGTAGTCCTTGTCCTCTGGACGCAACGCTCTTGTTGGCACTACCAGCACCTCATCAGCAACTGATGCCTCGGAGATGTGCAACTTGCAGCCGCTGACAACGATGCCATCACTGAGCCTTTCTTTAATACGTACGTAGGCATCCGGGTTTGGCTGGTCAGCAGGCCTGAGCATCCTATCGCCCTTGACGTCCGTCTGGGCGCAGCAGCCTACCAGGTCTTCGGTTTGGAACCGGGTAAGCCACTTCTTGAAGTTCTCGTGGTACTGAGTGGCGCCTTTGTTCATCTTATCTGCTTCGTAAGAAACGTTGTAGACGGCATTGGTGGCGTCAATGCCCATGCACCGCTGGATGCAGCCGGCTACCTTCTGGCAGAGCATGCGGGTCATGTCCTGCTTCTTGTGCAGGTCATCGGTGTTCTGGTGGATGTGGGTGAAGCGGCTGATGCGCTCGCCGGTG
>JAOUFZ010000010.1 GCA_029857995.1 Dehalococcoidia bacterium | reverse complement strand
GGCGAATTCATCGACAAGTTCCTCGTGCCGGTGGTGATGCATATCAAGGGGGTCACCTCGCCTCTGCAGCCCGTGGTTAACACGATACGGGCGCCACTGCCGGTGCTCACCCAACTGGCCGAGCTGGTGGGACAGGAACCCGTGACCATGCTTTCACTTCTGCAGGCATCCTCAGGCGCTGACCTGACCATGGTCTATGAGATGATTGCCTTCATTAATTTCGTCAACAACCTCCCCGTTGGTAACCAAACCTTGTGGTTGGCCCTAGGGCGTAACGAAACAGACAAAAAAAAGCCCGGCAGCTTCACTGTCAAGGCCGAGCAAGCTCAAGAAGGCCCCGTGACCCCAGACAAGGCAGGCGGTCGTCTGATTGACACCTCCCAGGCGGCGTGGGAGACAACGAAGGAAACTGGGGTAGGATGGACACCCGGCGGCCTCAGCTTCCCCTTCCTGGATAATACCGGTCAAATCTACGCCCTGCTCATGGGCCAGGATGTGGTCCTGGTGCGCTGCGACATGGGTACCATGTCGGCTTGGGCCAGCGTCACCCGTACCTACGGGCCGATTTTTGTGGGCCCGGTTCCCATCTTTATCGGCATAGGTGGCTCAATCGAAGTGGACGGCCGGTTCGCCATTGGCTATGACACCACCGGGCTGCGCAAGGCCGCAATAATGGGTGGCAATCCTACGGAGACAACGGGCACATACCTGTTCGATGGCATCTATATCGACGACACCGATGGCAATGGCAGCGATGTGCCCGAGATCAGCTTGATCGGCACAGTATCCGCCTCGGCAAGTGTAGAATTCGCTAACGTCTCGGGGGGCGTGGAGGGCGGCATTCAACTGACGGTGGACATGAACCTGAAAGATCCTAACTGCGATGGCAAGCTTCGGATCGACGAAGTCTATGACAGGCTGGCACAGCCTATCTGTATGTTCGACGTGTCGGGCCGTATCGAAGCCTTCCTCGATGCCTACGTGGAGATAGAGTTTCTTTTCTGGAGCAAGGAGTTCCGTTACAACATAATCACAGTCACCCTTCTGGAGTTCTCGGTGGAACAGAAGCAGTGCAATGACCCGCCACAGCTGGCTGATAACGAGACTACAGAAGGAACTCTATACCTGAACATAGGCAATAGAGCGGGGAGCCGCGGCATCGCTGAAGGAGAAACAAACGAAAAATTCGTGGTGAGGCAATTGACCCCTGATCTGCCGGGCAGGTTTTCGGTCACCGCCTTCGGGCTCTGTATGGAATATAGCGGGGTCAGCAGGATTGAGGCCGACGCCGGCAAAGGCAACGACGTCATCTCCCTGGAGCCGGGAACGGACAGCACCAACACTACCGTTAACTTTACGGCATCGTCGGTCATCGACGGCGGAGAGGGGAACGACCAGATCCGGGGCGGCAGCGGCCAGGATGAACTCCGTGGCGATTCTGGAAACGACGTCATCTGCGGTGGGAGCGGCGACGATACAATATATGGTCATGACGGCGACGATGTCCTCAGCGGCGACAATGGCGACGATGACATACACGGCGACGGTGGCAACGATGCCATCACCGGCGGGCCCGGTGGCGATACTCTTGAAGGTGGCGCCGGCCATGACGAGATAAACGGCGGTCCCGGCACCGCTGCCAACCCCGACCTGGCCGACACCATATATGGTGGGCTGGGCAACGATAACATCGAAGGGAATGACGGCAATGACACCCTCTACGGGGATGAACTCTTGAGCTGCAACGCAACCTCCGCGTGCACTGACTGCAATGACCAGGTCCTGGGCGGCTCGGGCAATGACACCATCCGCGGTGGAGCCGGCAACGATACGCTCATCGGTGAAGAGGGCGATGACGGGATTTGCGGCAACGGCGGCGACGACTTCATAGACGGCGACGATGACAACGCCGGCACTGATGATGGCAATGACCAGCTCTATGGTGGTGGCGATGATGATGAGATGCATGGCCGCGGCGGCGATGATGTAATGTACGGCGGAGATGACAAAGACACCATGTACGGCGATGCCGGCCTGGATGATATGTGGGGCAATAGTGGCAATGACACCATGTGGGGTGGCATCGATGATGATTATATGGAGGGTAATGAGGACAGTGATACCATGCACGGTGACGCCGGCGATGACGAAATGTACGGCAATGAGGACAGCGACACCATGTACGGTGATGCCGGCAGAGACTATATGGAAGGTAATGACGGCAACGACATCATGCGCGGCGGAATTGAAAACGACGAGATATACGGCAATGCTGACAACGATGAGATGTACGGCGACAGCGGCGAGGATGAAATGTACGGTAATACTGGCGGTGACACCATGCGGGGTGGCATCGGCGATGACTATATGGAAGGGAACCAGGACATGGACACCATGTACGGGGATGCTGGCCAGGATGACATGATTGGCGGCAGC
Source organism: Dehalococcoidia bacterium (assembly GCA_029857995.1). Classification (GTDB taxonomy): domain Bacteria; phylum Chloroflexota; class Dehalococcoidia; order GIF9; family AB-539-J10; genus RBG-13-51-36. Next base: position 15,990 of record JAOUFZ010000010.1, on the reverse strand, counting down.
TCCAACTCCACGACGCCGGATGCTGGCGATATCATGCGGGGCAATGCTCAGCAGGATGTGATGTGCGGCGACAACGCCCAAATCACCCGGCCCGGCGGCACGGACAGCGCCGATGGCACTGTCATCCGCACTGTAACCCTGCTCGACCTGAATGCGCCGATCGGCGGCCCTGACGAGATGTACGGCGATGCCGGCAACGACGACATGTACGGCGGCCCTGAGGCTGACACCATGCACGGCAACGCCGGCGATGATTATATGGAGGGCAACCCCGGCTCTGAAATACACATGTACGGCGATGCTGGTCAGGATGATATGATGGGCGGTACCTCTCAGACCAGAATCGACGGAAGCACCTATCCCGACGGCGGGGACACCATCTCCGGCGGCGATGGCTTTGGCGGCGTAACTGATAACGATTATGATGTCATCCTGGGCGATAACGGCAATATCACCCGGGCCAAGAATGCCACCACCGGTATGTGGCTGATCAATTCCTTCAATGGCGCAGTGACCCGTAACATCACCTTGTATGACGCGGGTGAGGTTGGCTCCTCATCCCTTGCAGGAGGCACCAGCGGCAATGACACGCTCCATGGCGAAGCCAACGACGACGTCATGTACGGCCAGGGCGGCGACGATGAGATGTACGGTGGCCCGGGCGATGACTATATGGAAGGCAACGCTGGCGCTGAGACCCTCATGCACGGCGACGACGGTAACGATGATATGGTGGGCGGCACCGGCCGCATTAACGATGATCCCGAACCGGGCGTTGATGGGCGACTGGACGACGGCGACACCATGCACGGGGACGCTGGCTTTGACGTCATGGCCGCCGACAACGCCATTATCACCCGGGTGCTGGATGAAACCGGGCAGTGGCTACCCAACACCTACAACGATGGCATCCAGCACGAGCTCATTGTCCTGCTCGATGTGGACTCAGCCGACGTTGAAGTTGTCAGCGGCAACGACATCATGTACGGCGATGACCAGGATGACGTCATGTACGGCCAGGGCAACAACGATGAGATGTACGGTGGCGCTGGCCATGACTATATGGAGGGCAACGGCGACGATGATACCATGGAGGGCAATGCCGGTCAGGACGATATGGTGGGAGGCACCGGCCGTCTCCACGGCGATCCCGAGTGGGGCATTGATGGCCGTTTGGACGGCGACGACATCATGTATGGCGAGAATGCTGCATCTGGCGACGGCACCGCTGAGGGCGACGGCGCCGACGTAATGCTCGGCGATAATAGCATCATCACCCGATCCCTCAATGCCACCGGGCAGTGGACCATCAATACCTTCAACGATGCCGTGACCCGTGAGGTCTTCCTGCGCGATGTAGCTACTATGAACTATACCCCCGATGCGGGAGCCAGCGGTAACGATACTATGTGGGGCAATGACAACGATGACGTCATGTACGGCCAGGGCGGTGAGGACGAGATGCACGGCGGGGCCGGCGATGATTATATGGAGGGCAATGCTGCCAGCGATGAAATGTACGGCGACCCTGAGGATGATGACATGATTGGCGGCACCGGCCTCATTAACAACGATCCGCGGGAGGGTACTCCCGGCCGTATTGACGCGAGTACGCAGACGAGGGACGTAACACTGGGTAGCAGCAATGTCACTGTGCCCCTGGGCGACACGATGTACGGCGGTGACGGCTCAGACGTCATGCTGGGCGACAATGCTATCATCACCCGACCACTCTACGAAGGGGGCTGGATCACCCTCGAATATACGCTGTTCATAAGCAGCAATGGCACCGCTCCACCACGGCATGAAACAAGCGGCAATGGCTCGCGAATCGACCGTGAAGTGTATACCGTCGATAGGGAGCCGGGGTTGGTTGCGGGGAGCGACTTGATGTATGGCGGCCCGGGCGACGATGACATGTATGGCCAGTTGGATGACTCTATGATAGAAGGAGGCCCGCTGGCTATCGGGGACGAGATGTACGGTGAGGCAGGCGAAGACGCCATGGCGGGAGACCAGGGCGTGTTTGATAACTGGGTGGTCGTGACTTCCACCCAGCATATCGAGCCCAGGGAGCCCTTTATTGACGACGATATCTATATCTACAACACCCTATTCCGCCAGATTGAGATCGAAGAGGACCAGATACACATCGGCGGCAACGACCGCATGGTCGGCGGCGACGATGGTGACTGGATGCACGGCGGTGCCGGCAACGACCTGATGAACGGGAACAGCGGCAACGACCGCCTGTTCGGCGACGATGGCGACGACGCCATATGGGGAGGCTATCACCATGACCACCTCTGGGGCGGTTGGGGCAATGACTACCTGGATGTCAAGCCACGCCCCGAGATGACGGTGGGCAAGAACAAGAAGCAGGAGACCATGCCGGCCGATCCTGACGAATGGTTCGAGTATGCAGAGTTCGACAACTACCAGGACATAGACTACATCTATGGCGGCTGGGACCAGGATGCAATGCAGGCCAACGTAGCTGACGAGGGGCCGGTTGCCGGCGACCGCCTAATTGACTGGGTGGGAGCCTACAACGTCTACTACCTCTGCCCTGGAATGTATGGCGAATTCGTCAGTACCCGAGACCACAGCCCCCACCTGATTAAGTTCCTCCAGGAACTGGCGGAGGGCGATGGTGCCCTGGATCCGGCAGACGAAGCCGGTTCGGGCTTCGTTGAGGTTGCTATAGTCTTCGCTAATGAAGGCGGAAGGAATGCCAATCCGACGCACCCCGATAGCGTCGGGCACTTTACCTGCAACTAGTTCATCCTGATGATGACTGTGGCGGTATTGGGTGTGCGCGGCCGGTGGGGCGTAATACCCGGCTAGCTCCGGGCACTATTGAGGCGAGCCGCCTGCTCTTCAACCAGGGCCCGGGCCCGGTCAGGGAGTGCCGAGGGTTCGTCACCTCCCTCCGAAGCAAGGGCAGTGATGACCACGTTGGCCAGGGCATTGCCCACGATGAAGCGGTAACGGTATTCAAACAAGTGGGTCGAGCCTATGGCGTACTCCACGCCAAAGGCGAGCACCTGATCGCTCCCTTCCACCTGCACGGTGTAGGGTTGAACCGCAATCGGCGTGGCCCCTTCCGAGGCTTCCCTTATATCCTCCATAATGGAATCCCGGTCCATGCTTCCCTGGGCCGTGAACTGCTCTCCTGCCGCTGCGGCATCTTCATAGATGCCGAGGTTAACTACTACAGCCAACAAATTCGTTCCCGAGTCGGTCCCAGAGACCAAGGCTTCCGGGTGAAAATAGACCACGCTATACTCATTAGGGCTCTGGGAGTCCTCCCCGACCATCTGAAACCCTGAGGGGAGAGCTTCTAACTGTACCACAAGGTCCTCTGGGTCTCCTCTGACCAGTAGCGAAGCCCCTGTATCGGAGGCTGGCTCTCCACCACCCGCACCAGCAACTGCTACCGTCGCCACAAGCAAGGCCGACACTGCTAATAGAGCTATCCTACTCACTTCTTTCTCTCCTGTGTGATATGCACAGTTAGTATCCTTTAAAGTATAGTCGCTTCGGTCATTGTGCGGCAAATCGCTCCCTTTACCAGTCAAGGGATACGCAGCAAATAGAACTCATAAGCTACGCCTCGTACCGCCGACGGTTTGGTCTGTCGGTGGCATAACTTACCGGAATCCTAGACTTTCGGCCTCGTGGATCTATATGTGCAAATATCCCAACCCCTTAACCACCCCCAAGGTCATCGGTCGGACTATTATTCCAGCAATAAGTAGAGATTGCTAGCCAAACCGGGACACCCTAGCTGCCCTTAAGATTACACTTTCTAGCGGAATGTTCAATTCTCCGATGGAGCCTCATCTTTTACGATATGGTCTTGTATTTGATTCTGGTCGGACTTATAATTGGTTTAGGAGCAGACTACCATGTATATTTCGGCTGATGGGTAGTCGAGCCAGGGATTCAAAGGAGGAGAGAGAGTGAAGAATAGAATACTTTCTATCTTGTTAGCGGTTGCGTTGGTTCTCGGCATTGGACTTATCGGCTGCGGAGGAGAAGAAGTGCCGGAGTACAGTTTGACTATCTCCAGCACAGAGGGAGGCTCAGTTACCAGCCCTGGACAGCCAGGGCCTTATACCTATGACGAGGGAAAAGTTGTCAACTTGGTTGCCGAGGCTGAGGAAGGCTATCGCTTTGTCGGGTGGACCGGTGATGTGGATACTATTGCCGATGTTGAGGACGCCAGTACTACCATCACCATGAACGGTGACTACACGATAACGGCTCAGTTTGCTGCAAATCAGTGTAATCTTACCATTTCCAGCACTGAAGGAGGGTCGGTTACCACCCCGCGAGAGGCAACTTCTACCTATGACTATGGCACCGTGGTTGACTTGGTGGCGACTCCGGATAGTGGTTGTCAGTTCCTTAACTGGACAGGGGATGTCGGCGCCATTGTCGATGTTAATGCTGCTTCAACCACCATCACCATGAACGGCGATTACTCCATTACTGCAAGTTTTGCCAAGGAAATATGGGATTGGTATGACTTGGATGGCATCAGGGACAACCTGGGCGGTAGTTATATTCTGATGAACAACCTCGATTCCACTAGTGCCGGTTATGGGGAGCTGGCGGGCCCGACAGCCAATGGAGGAAGGGGCTGGGAGCCGATTGAAGCCTTCGAGTCTCATGCCACTGCAGGAGGATTTGCGGGAGCTTTTGAAGGGAGGAGATACGAGATACGTGACCTGTTTATCAGCCGCCCTACCGAAGAATATGTGGGACTCTTTGGTATTGTCGACCGGGGAGGACTGATCCGGAATCTGGGAGTGCTGCTGAACGCCGAAATGATGGGTGGTCACTATGTTGGCAGTCTAGTAGGTGAGAATCATGGAGTTGTGCACAGCTCCTATTCCAGTGGAAGAGTGGCTGGCGATGACCATGTTGGCGGCCTGGTGGGAATGAATCGTGGCATTGTGAGCAACTCCTACTTCACTGGCAGCTTGACTGGTGGTATGCCGATTGGCGGTCTCGTGGCAGAGACTTCGGGCGCTGTGAGTAATTCGTATTACAATCGTGACGAGGTTCTCATCAACGGAGATAGCATGATTACTATTGGAGCTTTGTTCGATGACGACTTCGAGCAATGGCTCGCCAACGACAAGTTCCTAGACGTCAATGAAAGGCTTGCTCGAGAAGCTGGTTATTACGTAATAAATGATGTCAATGATCTCAAAGAATTGCTGGCCTTCGGTCAGGATGGTTCATTGAAATTCAGACTGAGAAATGATCTAGATCTGGGAACTGAACCTGACTTTTACATCCCCTATCTGGCCGGAGAATTTGATGGAAACGGCCACAGAATCCGGAATTTGAGGGTAAACTCTGATTCTGTTGCGCAAGTCGGATTATTCGGATACCTTGCATCCGGCGGAAAAGTCAGTGAAGTCGGTGCCGAGAATGTGGATATAACTGGCTACTCGGCTGTTGGGGGTCTGGTTGGAAGCAATGGTTGGAACAGCGCTGTCTGTAACTCCTATTGTAGCGGCGTCGTGACTGGCCGTTGGGAGAGTGTTGGTGGCTTGGTGGGAGACAGCTGGGGCACTGTGAGCAACTCCTATTTTAGCGGCAGCGTCACTGGTGACTTAAGTGTTGGTGGGCTAGTGGGACTCAATGATGGCAATGTGGCCAACTCCCACTACAGTTATGACGAGGTTTCCATCAATGGGCAGAACATAATCACTATTGGAGCTTTGTTCGATGAGGACTTCGAGCACTGGCTTGCCAGCGATAAGTATTTGGATCTCAATGGAAGGCTTTGTCAAGAAGATGGTTATTATCTAATAAATGATGTCGGTGATTTCAAGCAGCTACTCGCCTTTGGTCAGGATGGTTCGTCGAAATTTAGACTGAAAAACGACCTAGATTTGAGCGGTGACCCCAATTTCTACATCCCTTATCTGGCCGGAGAGTTTGACGGCAACGGCCACAGAATCTGCAATTTGAGCTTCAACTCTGGCTTTGTTTCGAGTGTCGGATTGTTTGGATACCTTGGTTCTGGGGGAAAAATCAGTGAAGTGGGTGTTGAGAACGTAAACGTAACTGCTGGCCGTCAGGTTGGGGGTCTGGTGGGAGTTAGTGCCGGCACCATCAGCAACTCTTATTCCAGCGGCAGACTAACTGGCAGGTTCAATGTTGGGGGTCTGGCGGGATGGAAGCTGCACGGCGCTATTAGCAAGTCCTATTCCACCTGCAGCGTGAGTGGTGAGTGGCTTGTTGGCGGTCTGGTCGGAGAGCTCGGGTGGAGCAGTGTAAGTAAGTGTTATTCCACCGGCAGTGTGAATGGACACAAATATGTCGGTGGCCTGGTGGGGCTGAGTGTAGAAGGTATCGTGAGCAACTCCTTCTGGGACACCGAAATCAGCGGACAAGCTACTTCAGATGGCGGGACAGGCAAGACCACAGCAGAGATTAAGAGCATTGCCACCTTCTCAAGTGCAGGCTGGAACATAATCGCAGTCGCCAATCCTAGCATCCGCAATACCGCCTACATCTGGAATATCGTTGACGGACACACCTATCCTTTCCTGAGCTGGCAGCCCGTTTCTTAGTACAGATGGATCTCAAATGGTTGAGCCAAAGCGGTAATCTGGGTGAGGTTGGGATCACACAAAAGCGTATTTTGTTACCTAACCACACAAGCCATCGTTTTGCGACACGATGATCAGCCGTTTTGCTACTGATTGGGCGAGGTAATATCCCACAGCTAGACCATCGATTACACTTTGGGAGACCCAAAAACGGATGTTAAACCTGCGGATGTGCATCATCCTCATACGAGAATTAGGTTTTTCCCGCCACTCTTTTTCATCCGTCAATTGAATTAGATTCAAATTTCAAGGACAAGAGAGATGTGCCGACGCAATTTTGAATGGAGAGACCAACAAGACACCCCACCGGACTCTCCTAACCATACCCTTTAAATCGTAACTGGAAAATTGGCATTATTTTGGCGTTAAACTGTCTATAACGGTTTGGGACAGGACGGCATTTTACGAATAAGAAAGGTTTTTACTGATTAGTACAACAGTTCTAATTTATATGTAAAACCACCTGTTGGGACAAGTGGCATACAATCAAAAGTCAGCTGCTCTACCAATTGAGCTAGCGGCCCGAGGTGACTAATAATGTTAGCATTAAGGAACAGTGTAAACAAGTAGAGCTACAACGAATGAACTAACTTTATGGTTTATGATAGAATGAACATTTGCCAATGAAAATTCTTCGTGAAGTCGTCATAACTGTTGTCATCGCTGTAGCAGTGTTTCTTGCTCTTCGGGTCACTGTACAGAGCTATACTGTGGTAATGTCCAGTATGGAGCCCACTTTCCAAGAAGGTGAGTGCATTATGGTTAACAAGGTGAGTTACCACTCCTCTGGCCCCCAGCGAGGAGATGTAGTAGTCTTTAACCCGCCATTTGAATCTCAGCACCCTTTCATCAAACGCGTTATTGGCTTGCCCGGCGATACCGTGGAGATTGAAGACGGATACGTCTTTATCAACGGCATCCCCCTCGAGGAGGAATATATCATGGCGCCGCCGAATTATACGATGCCGGCCACAGAAGTTCCCGAGACCGAATACTTCGTCCTCGGTGATAATCGCAACAACAGTAACGATTCACATAGTGGCTGGATGGTGCCCCGGGATAATATCATTGGCAAGGCTTGGTTTACCTACTGGCCACCCAGCAGTCTGGGAGTAGTTAAGCATTACAGTTATTCCGAGGTGCCTGTACTTGAGGGGCAGGAAATGGTGCTTTGCCGTGCGCCTGGGGTGTAACTTGAGTGACGAGGTGCTGGAGATTTTCAAGACGGCTGAAGCAATAAAAGAAGGCCATTTCCTCCTCGCCTCAGGATTGCACTCGCCTGTTTATTGGGAAAAATTTCGCATCCTACAATATCCGCACCTTACTGAGAAATTGTGTCGCCTTATCGCCCAGCACTTTAGAGGACAGAAGATAGACGCAGTGGCTGGACCGACCACTGGTGGCATTGTTCTGGCCTTCGAAACCGCCCGCCAACTGGGAGTGAGGAGCATTTTTGCTGAAAAAGAGGGAGGGGTAAGGGTGTTCCGACGCGATTTCGAAATTGCGCCTCGCGAACATATCCTTGTTGTTGATGACATCCTGACTACAGGAAGCTCGCTTAGAGAGACGATAAATGCTATAGATAAACTGGGAGGGATTGTCATCGGTATTGGAGTGCTTGTCGACCGTAGTGAGCAGAACTTAGACTTTAACCCGCCTTTCTTCAGTTGCCTTCGTGCTCCCACCACAGTTTACTCGCCTCAAGAATGCCCTCTGTGCGCTGCCCGCATCCCCCTGGTCAAGCCTGGTGCCCCAAGCTAGCAACTGGTCTGCCACCCCTTGCTCAAGGCAGCGGTCAAACAATTACGAATACACTTGCTTGACACTGGAACGGGGGAAAACCTACAATATCCCTGATGCCGAGGTAGCTCAGGTGGTAGAGCAGCGGACTGAAAATCCGCGTGTCAGCGGTCCGACTCCGCTCCTCGGCACCACGCATGAAGTTATAGAGTGGAATTATATTGGCAGTAGGTTGTCCTTTGCGAAGGGGAGACCATTGAGAAGAGGATTAAAGCTTCGAGGGTGAGTGCGCCGAAGTGGCGGAAAGGTAGACGCGACAGTCTCAAAAACTGTTGGGGGGCAACCCCCGTGTCGGTTCGAATCCGACCTTCGGCACCAAAACATGATGTAGTGCCGGGTTGTGTAGCGGTAGCACAGAGGACTTTGGATCCTTTAGCCCAGGTTCGAATCCTGGCCCGGCAGCCAACAAATGTCAAAGCAAAGATCAGTGGATCGAAACTGCTTGATAACGACTTCTGTCATTCTGAGTCCAGCGAAGAATCTGAACCTTTCGCTATCGCTCGAGATGGCAACATGAGCAACCTCAATGCGGAAAATTAAGCACGTCACTATTTATACCGATGGCGCATGCCTGGGAAATCCTGGCCCTGGCGGGTATGCAATAATACTCCTGTATCAGGGTCGCAAACGAGAGCTATCGGGGGGCTATCGCAGAACTACTAATAACCGAATGGAAATAATGGCTGCGATCGTTGGATTAGGGGCACTAAAAGAGAAATGCCAGGTGATGTTGTACAGCGACTCCGAGTACTTAGTCAAGGCAATGTCGAGAGGATGGGTTCAGAGATGGCGAGCAAGTGGATGGAAACGGAATAAGCGAGAAAAGGCGCTGAATCCCGACCTCTGGGAGAAGCTCTTGCGACTGTGCGAGCATCATGAGGTACAGTTTGGCTGGGTCAAGGGACATGGCGGAACCCCGGAAAACGTACGTTGCGACGAGCTAGCCATGCAAGCTGCCCAGCAACCGAATTTGCCTGTCGATGACGGCTACATCTCACAGAGCGAAGCACGGTAAAGAGCAGCATATGTCAGACCATGTATTCGCTGCGGCAAAAGAGCAGGATGAAAATCGGCTTTAAGGCAGACACTCCGGGAAGACCATCTTGAGGAAAATCCCAAAAGATGCCAAAATCAATGCCAGTGAATTTGAGGAGTTGCGCCACAGCATTCATTCCCCGGTAGCTCAATGGTAGAGTGGGCGGCTGTTAACCGCTTGGTTGTAGGTTCGAGTCCTACCCGGGGAGCTGAGATTTCATCCCAAAATTTCTATAGCCGCTTTGTATGCTCCCCAATTCCCTAGACAGCATGGGGGATGATATAATACGAAAATAATATGATTCAGGCTTAAGAAATTAGCGCCAGAAAGGGAACGAGAAAATGAGTGAGACCCAGACCTTTGAACAGTTAAAGAAATTGATCGTGGAGATGTTGGAGATTGATGAATCAAAAATAGTCCCCAAAGCATCATTTGCTGATGACTTTGATGCCGATAGCCTAGACTTCATTGAATTGATTACTGCGGTGGAAGACACCTTCAAAATCGAAATCCCCGATGAGGACGCGGAGAATCTACAGACTGTCCAAGACGCAATTGACTATATCGAATCAAAAATCTAGAAAGTAGGTAATGCTGAAATAAGCATTCCTGCCTTTTTTTGTCGCCTAGGCCGATGCGACAGAGTTAGAACATTAGCTACAAAAGCTTCTTAGGCTGGAAAAATTGAACAAGCGTGAACAGGGCACTTAAAAGAAGAGTAGTAATCACTGGACTGGGTGCTGTTACTCCTTTAGCTACGGGTGTTGAGGAATCCTGGCAAAGGCTGTGCCAGGGCAAATCAGGGGTAGCCAGAATCACCAAGTTTGACTCTTCCGGTTTCAACGTGCAAATCGCTGCCGAACTCAAGGATTTCCATCCTGAAGATTTTCTGGACAAGAAAAAAATCAGACGGACAGACCCCTTCATACAGTACGCACTGGTGGCTGCTCGCTTGGCAATACATGATGCCGGACTGACTATAAATGGAGATAATACCAGCAGGGTAGGAGTAGTGCTAGGCTCATGTGCTGGCGGGCTGAACATGTTCGGAGCGAACCTTCTCACCCTTCGTGATGAGGGACCAGAGAGGGTTTCTCCTTTCTTCATTCCTGGATTTCTACCCAACATGGCGGTAGGTGAGATCTCCATGGAGTTTGGCATCCGGGGACCGAGCAAATGTGTGGTTACTGCCTGCGCGACCGGAAGCAATTGTATTGGTGATGCTTTGAGGCTTATTCAATATGACGAAGCAGATGCCATGATTGCTGGAGGGAGCGATGCCTACGTTATCCCCATTGCCGTTGCCGGATTCGACAAAATGAGAGCCTTGTCCCGAAGGAATAATGAGCCCGAGAAGGCGAGCCGTCCCTTTGATAAGGACCGCGATGGTTTCGTAATCGGCGAAGGGGCGGGAGTTGTCATCTTGGAGGAAATAGAATCAGCCGCGCGAAGGGGGGCTAAAATCTATGCCGAGCTCATTGGCTACGGCTCCAACATCGATAGCTTTCACATAACTGATCCTGACTGGGAAAATCAAGCACGGTGTCTTAAGCTGGCCTTGAGTGATGCCGCTATCTCGCCTGGCGATGTTGAGTACATTAACGCTCATGGAACGTCTACCATTAGCAATGACGTATCGGAGACTAAGGCGATAAAGGCAGCCCTGGGAGAACACGGCAAAAAGGTACCTATAAGCTCCAATAAATCTATGTTCGGCCATTTATTGGGAGCAGCAGGTGCAGTGGAAGCAATCTTCACCGTTCTTACTATGAGGGATGGTATCATACCGCCGACCATAAACTATGATACTCCAGACCCCGAATGTGACTTAGATTACGTCCCTAATATCGCCAGAAAGGCCAAGGTAGGCATAGCTCTCTCCAACTCCTTTGGCTTTGGTGGAATTAATGCTACCCTTGTCTTCAGAAAGTTTAGGGAGTAGTAACTCCAAAAACGTCGTGCAGAGCATCCCACAACGCTGCTTCACTGGCAAAGGCGCCAATTTTTGCGTACTGAACTTCACCTTCACTATCGACGAATAATGTAAACGGAATATATCCTCCTGTGTTGTTGTAGGCCACGCAGTAGTCCTTGAAAGCTTCCCTGTTCTTATCAACTGCTATTGTCATAGCCGGTTCATAGTCCCCGAAAAACTTCTGTATATCTGCGGCATTATTGGCCATATTAATGGCTATAACTCTCATCTGTCCTTCGCTTTGCTGGGCCACGGCCTCAAGGTAGGGCAGTTGCTGCCTGCACCAATAACACGAAATAGACCAGAAATTAAGCACGGCCGGAGTCCCTTCTAGCTCAGACAGGCTTGTTTCATTCCACGTAATAATAGGCAATGTGAAGTCTGACGGACTGGCGGAATTACGACTCAGAGTGATTCCAACTGTAGCGCCAACTGCGATAATCACGATTGCCAATATTAGCCAAGCCTTCTTTGACATTCTACCAGCCATATTGATAACCTCCTGGCATAAGCCCGCTAAGATACTCCAGGTAACCGGTCAACATCAAAATTCCTATGGTGATAAGCAGCACTGCGGCTACTATAGAGGTGACGAAAGCATGGCGGCTGAGCCATCTGATGTATCGAGATGCTGCCCCTAACGCTAGGCCTACGGCGATGAAGGGCAGCCCCAGCCCTAAACAATAAGCAAGTAGAAGATAGACTCCCTGCCACACTGTTTGTGAACTCGCCGCCAGGGTCAGAATGCCCCCCAGAATCGGGCCAACACAGGGAATCCAGCCTAGGGAGAATATTACTCCTATTAGCAGAGACCTCAGATAGCCTGTGCCTTTAGCCCTGGCAAAGTCAAGACGCTTCTCATAATTGAGCCAGGGCACTTTAGCAGCAGCTATTAGAAATACGCCGAACGTGATTAATAGAGCGCCACCCACTTTTTCCAACACGGCCTGTGGCAGTGCGGCCCCCAATAAGCCGAGAGAAGCTCCTAAAGTGACGAAAACCAGAGAGAAACCGACTATGAAGCTGATGGTATGGAGAAGAATACGTCTTCGATCAGGAAGGTCTGGGGTGAGGACTGATGCCCCAGCTATGTTGGCCAGGTACACTGGAACCAGCGGTAGAATACAAGGCGATAGAAAGGATAAAAGCCCTGCAGCCAGAGCCGTTAAGAAACTTATACTCGGCACCTATGTATCCTCTTTGCCAGTATAGCAGCTATGTCGTAAACTAAAAAGGATGACGCTTTTGCTCCCGCACAGTATTTGATACAATAATTCACGTTGGGGCTGTAGCTTAGTCGGGAGAGCGCCTGCTTTGCAAGCAGGAGGTCAGGGGTTCGAATCCCCTCAGCTCCACCAAAAAGGTAATTAAATTACCACTATCTGGCTTCAAAATTGCCAGCCTTCTGGGTTATCGCTGATTTTCCTTCTAAACCTAAGGAAATATGATCGCTAAAACTACCGCTTTGACTTGCCAATAGCAATTAATACCTACACGAGTTTCATCCCTTTAGCCACACGTTTGCCCAGTTCAGCATCGGCTTTTGTCAAGTTTTCCACCATCCGTTTCTGAATGTCTTTTTTAGTCTTGCCCAATGAAGCAGTAACGTTATCCACGAGGTGGTCCCGGTTCACTTTGCTCAGTGAACGATACCGCTCGCCCGCTTGCTCGAAGTCATTGGTCAGGCTAATTTTCTTCCTACCCACTATGCCTTCCAGTCGGTATTGCTCGGAAGCTGATGCCGCAGCTTCACCGGGCATACCATCAGCCAGGGTATTGGGCTCGTAGTTTACAACCCCAGTATGGATGGCCTGCTGCATTGCCCCATCACGCTGGTTATTATCTACAGTCACTCGGGGCCTATTTATTGATAGCTGTAAATAGTTCGGACCCAGGCGATGTCGCTGTGTATCCGCGTAAGAAAATGCTCTACCCTGAAGGAGCTTATCGGCTGAAAGCTCAATTCCCGGTACAATGGAGGCCGGGCAGAAAGCAGCCTGTTCAACCTCAGCAAAGAAGTTTTCCGGGTTGCGGTCCAAGACCATCCCGCCTACCTTTATGAGTGGAAACTTGTCTTCCCGCCAGGTCTTGGTGACATCTAACGGGTCAAAGGTCTGCTTCAGCTCGTCGGCAATATCCATTATCTGTACATATAGCTCCCACTCCACTGTCTTGCCTGACGCAATGGTGTCATAGAGGTCGCGAGTGGCAACATCAGGGTCTTCCCCCGCTAGGCGGTCAGCCTCATGGCGATCGATCGGATGGACGCCCGCCGCTGGCTTCCAGTGATATTTGACATACACTGCCTTCCCTTTGGCATTAATCCACTTATATGTGTTCACCCCAAAGCCTTCCATGGTACGGTAGCTTTTGACGGTGCCCCGGTCGGAAAAGAGCCAGGTAATCATATGCGTGGACTCAGGAGTAAGTGAAATGAAGTCCCAGAAACGATTGTCATCCGGGATATTGGTATTTGGTGCCGGTTTAAAGGAGTGCACCATGTCTGGAAACTTGATGGCGTCCCGGATAAAGAAAACGGGCAGGTTATTGCCAACAAGGTCATAGTTGCCGTCTTCGGTGTAGAACTTGACGGCGAAGCCCCGGGGGTCGCGCAGGGTATCGGCGGACCCTTTAGAGCCGACCACAGTTGAAAAGCGGACAAAAACCGGAGTTTTCTTTGCCGGGTCCTGAAGGAATTTCGCCTTTGTGTATTTTGCCATGCTTTGATATGCCTGAAAGTATCCGTGGGCCCCGGCCCCTTTGGCGTGAACCACCCTCTCCGGGATTCGCTCTCTGTCGAAATGCGCCAGTTTCTCAACAAGATGAACGTCCTGTAAAAGCGTCGGCCCACGCTCTCCGACAGTCAGCGAGTTTTGATTATCAGTAACCGGTACGCCTTGATTAGTGGTAAGGTGTCTCTTCTTCATTATCTCCTCCCTTTCAGCTTATTTTTTGGCTTGCTGGTGGGCACTTCATCTTAATAATTCTCCGCCAGCAGTTCATAATACGCCTGCGTATGTTTGCAGGCCGGGCATTCTTTCGGTGCCTCGGTACCTTCGTGGATATACCCGCAGTTAGTGCAGTGCCATTTAACGACGGTTCTCTTTTTGAAGACTTCCCCTGCGACTACGTTCCTGGCCAGTTTCCGGTATCTTTTTTCGTGGAATTCCTCCACGTCGGCAATTTCCTTGAATGATTTGGCTATCTTTGCGAAACCTTCTTTCCGGGCGGTCTTTTCAAAGTCAGCGTAAATCTTACTCCATTCCATCTTCTCACCATCCGCCGCGGCATTGAGATTCGTCTTTGTATCTCCAATAATGCCTGCAGGGTAGGCAGCCTCGATTTCAACATCACCGCCCTCCAGGTATTTGAAGAAGATCTCGGCGTGCTCCTTCTCGTTACCAGCAGTCTCCGCGAATATGTTGGCAATCTGCTCATAACCTTCCTTACGGGCAGCGCTGGCAAAGAATGTGTAGCGATTCCTTGCCTGGGATTCTCCGGCAAACGCCTTTAATAGATTCCTTTCTGTTTGTGTACCTTTAACTGATTTGCTCATGTAGTTTCCCTCCTATCCTTCTATTTTTTGCATGTCTTTACCGCAGCAGACTAGCGTTCCCCCACCTACCTTGGTTACGGTAACCTCGTTGCCGCAGACATTGCACCTGTATTTCTCGCGAACCTTCTTAACTGCCATATGAGCCCTCCTTTCTCTTTGTCATTGCTGACAGTTATGACATAGCCCCCGAAACTCGAGCTGGTGGTACGAAATCTTAAATCCAGTCCTCTTGGCAATTCTTCGGTCTAACTCTTTGTCAATTGGTTCATCAACATCAAATACTCGGCCGCACCGTTCGCACTGGAAATGGTAGTGACTCTCCCGATTTGCTTCAAATCTGCTGACAGTGTCGTTAAGACTCAGTTCCGAAACCAGCCCCAACTCTCGCAACACTTTAAGATTGCGATACACGGTCCCCTTGCTGATATTGGGTATCTCTTTTCTAACATCATCATGTATCTGGTCAGCGGTCAGATGATAATAACCCCTTCTCAGAAGGTTCAAAATTGCCCTTCTCTGTTTCGTCTGCCTGTTCATGTTATTAGTAATGAATCCTGATACTGATATGGTAGCATGAACTATTTTCCATGTCAATGACCGGGTTAATTAGCTAGTGGTGGAATTCATATTTGCCAGCCTTACAAAGTTCACACTCCGAGCTAGAGAGATCTTCAACTACGTTCGAGTGCCGGTTTGCTGGGAAAGAGTTCGCTCAGCGCACCTCCTGTCGAATCTCTTTAATCTTGCCCTGTTATATCGCTGAGCGATAATGCATGGTATGTTCACGATAAGGGCGTAGGCTACCATGATCATCCCGATCCACCAGGCGTTCCAGATGAAGAAAAGAAACGAAAAAACAAAAATGACCCAATGGGCGAGTTCAGCACGGCAAGTCTCTATAATGAACCTCTGTAGGTAAAGCGCATCCTGATTTTTAAGATGCTTTTTCCTGAATCCGCTTTTGAATACGGCAGCACCGTCCGGC